>CAZPXL010000024.1:0-13169 GCA_964591005.1 uncultured Eubacteriales bacterium | reverse complement strand
ACAATAAATAGGCTATAAATAATTTGATTATACCAATAATGTTTAAATAGGTAACCGTGTATTTTGGGTTAAAAAAAGCGAAGGGGACTGTATTACCCAGTCCCTTAAAAGTTTACCGTTTATCCTGAATACGGGCGGCTTTGCCGCGAAGTCCGCGCAGGTAGTAAAGCCTTGCCCGGCGCACCCGGCCTCTTCTCATTACTTCTATACGCTCAATTTTCGGAGTGTGCAGGGGGAATGTTCTTTCCACTCCTACCCCGTAGGAAACCCTTCTAACGGTAAAGGTTTCACCCAGGCCGCCGCCGCGGCGCCTGATTACCACGCCTTCAAAGACCTGGATTCTTTCCCGGCCGCCTTCAACAACCTTCACGTGAACCCTTACAGTATATCCAGGTTTAAATTTTACGATATCTTTTTTGATTTGCTCCTGTTCAAGCGAATGGATGAGGTTCATTTAAGAATCCCTCCTTCCCCTATAATGCTTTTAAGTTCTATCTAACAAATACGGTAAAACTATGTTTTGTACCCAACAGAAGTTATTATAGCACAAACAGTTTTTAGCGGCAACAAATATCATCCATAAAACTGTGCCCGGCTGTAAAACATGTCGGATATAACAGCTAAGGATTTAAACGCTGCAGTTCAATAATTAATTTTTTCAGGATTTCCTTGTCTTCCCTGGTCAGTTCCACCTTTGCCAGCAGTTCCGGCCGGCGTTCCAATGTCCTGAGCAGGGATTGTTTCCTGCGCCATTTCCTTATTTCTTCATGGTGGCCGCTCAAAAGCACTTCAGGCACAGCCTGTCCGCGGTATTCCCTGGGCCTGGTGTACTGCGGGTATTCCAGCAGGCCGGTGTTGAAGGATTCCTCTTCAACGGAAGCGCTCTCTCCAAGCACACCCGGAATAAGCCGCGTTACCGCGTCAACCACCACCATCGCCGGCAGTTCACCGCCGGTCAGGACATAGTCCCCAATTGATATTTCATCAGTCACAAGGCCCTCGCGAACACGTTCATCCACACCCTCATAATGGCCGCAGATGAGGACCAGGTTCCTTTCCCCGGCCAGGTCCTGGGCTATCGTCTGGCTGAACGGCCTGCCCTGGGGGGTCATCAGTACCACCCTGGCAGGTGTACCTTCATTTTTTTTTACGGCATCTCCGACCGCGCCGAATATAGCCTCCGGCGCCATCACCATACCCGCGCCGCCGCCGTATGGCGTGTCGTCCACGGTACGGTGCTTGTTGGTTGAAAAATCACGGATATTTACCAGGTTAATTTCTATTAAACCGCTTTCCTGGGCTCTTTTAAGGATGCTCGTGGAAAACGGACCGGCAAACATCTCCGGGAAAAGGGACAGGATATCAATTTTCATCATCAACCAGCCCGTCCGGCAGCTCAACAACCATGCGGCCCGCGGGTAAATCAATCTCCTTTACCACCTGTTTGAGAGCCGGGATTAATAGAGGCCTGCCGCCAGTTTCAACAACATAAACATCATTTGCCCCGGTTTGCAGGATCTCCGTGATTTTACCCAGGCTTCCCCTGGTCCTGTCGCTTACGGTGAGTCCTATGATATCAAAGATATAATAGGTGTTTTCCGGAAGGGGAAACAGCTGGTCACGGTTTATCTCAAGTATTCCCCCTTTTATCTCCTCCGCCGCGTTCATGTCAGGTATTTCCTTGAACTTGATAATGAGGTACTTTTGGTGCGGAGCGGATTTCTCTATGCTCATTAACTTTCTGGACCCTTTTAATGATACATAAACCCTGCTCTTCACTTCAAAGCGCTGGGGATAATCCGTCAGCGGCAGGACCCGGACGGCTCCGGCTCTTCCCTGGGTATTCAGAATTTTGCCGATTGCGATATAATCTTCAGCCATGATCTTAGATTATTTCAACTATTACTTTTTTCTTCTGCCGTACCGCGGCTACTTTAACCACTGTCCTGATCGCCTTGGCAATACGGCCCTGCTTGCCAATGACCTTACCCATGTCTTCCGGGGCTACCTGCAGCTCGATCAAAGTTGACCTGTCTTTCTCAATCATATTAACAGCAACTTTTTCAGGCTGGTCTACAAGAGCTTTGGCCAGAATTTCCACCAATTCTTTCATCATGTAGCCTCCCTATTCTACTAACCCTCTTCCGCCGTTTTTTTCAGTACCCCGGCTTTGTTAAACAAGGCTTTGGCTGTGTCGGAAAGCTTGGCTCCTTTACTGAGCCAGTCCAAGGCCTTTTCTTCGTTGATATTGATTACCACGGGATTTTTCAGAGGATCGTAATACCCAATCTCTTCAATAAACCTGCCGTCTCTCGGGGAGCGTGAATCTGCAACCACTATGCGATAAAACGGGGCTTTTTTAGCGCCCATTCTTCTTAAGCGGATTTTTACTGCCACGCGCCCTCACCTCCTTTGTTAAATTAATTTAAGAAAGGGTTTTTCAGCATTTTGCCGCCCTTTTTTAAAGTTTTTTCCATGTCTAAAAACTGCTTCATCATTTTTTTGGTCTGCTCAAACTGTTTAAGCAGGCGGTTTACATCCTGCACGGTGGTGCCGCTGCCCTGGGCGATTCTCCTTTTCCGGCTGCCGTTAAGGACCCTCTCGGGGTCGTTGCGCTCAACGGGTGTCATAGATTTAATAATCGCCTCGACAAATACAAGTTCTTTTTCATCCAGCTTGACGTCCTTTAGCTTCTTGGCGCCGGCAAGGCCCGGGATCATACCCAGGACCTGTTCAAGGGGGCCAAGTTTTTTAACCTGGTTCATCTGATCCAGAAAATCATCCAGGGTAAAATCCATACTCCGGATTTTCTTCTGCATTTTCGACATTTGTTCAGCGTTGAAGTTCTCCTGGGCCTTTTCGATGAGCGTCAGCATGTCACCCATACCCAGGATCCGCTCGGCCATCCGTTCCGGGTGAAATGGTTCAAGTGTGTCAAGTTTTTCGCCTGAGCCGATAAATTTTATGGGCTTCCCTGTAACCGAGCGTACAGAAAGCGCCGCCCCGCCCCTGGTATCCCCGTCCAGCTTGGTCAGGACTACTCCTTCCAGCCCGAGCCGGCTGTCAAAAGTTTCCGCCACGTTTACCGCCGCCTGGCCGGTCATGGCGTCCACGACCAGGAGTATTTCATGAGGTCTGATCGCTTCTTTCATGTTTTCCAGCTCAGCCATAAGTTCTTCATTTACTTCCTGGCGTCCCGCGGTGTCAATTATGACAATATCCCTGCCCCCTGTGAGGGCGCTTTCGACAGCAGACTGACCGATGACAACGGGATCTTTTTGACCCGGCATGGTAAAAACGGGTATGCTCAGCTGGCTGCCCAGCACCTCCAGCTGTTTAACCGCCGCCGGCCGGTAGACGTCGGCAGCCGCCAAAAGGGGCCGCTTGCCCTGCTTTCGCAAAAGGTTGGCCAGCTTTGCGGAAGTGGTGGTTTTCCCTGCGCCGTTCAAACCAACCATCATTATAATTGTAGGCGGTTTGGGGGCCAGGTTAATCCTGCTGTTTTGACCTCCCATCAGGGCTGTCAGTTCTTCGTGCACAATTTTAATCACGTGCTGGGCGGGATTCAGACTGGCCAGCAGTTCCTGGCCGACCGTGCGCTCTTTTATCTTTGTTATAAAATCTTTTACTACCTTAAAATTTACATCGGCCTCAAGGAGCGCTAAACGCACCTCCCGCAGGGCCTCGTTAACATCGGATTCGTTAAGGCGTCCTTTCCCTTTTAACTTTCTGAAGGTTTCCTGCAGCCTTTCAGCCAGATTGGCAAACATTCAGCGCCACCTCCTAATTACCGTACCTGGTACCTAAGTTATTAAGTTATTACATCTCGAGTACTTCTTCTATAATCTTCCTGGCCTGACGCACGCTGCATGCATTATCCACGGTTTCAAACTCTTCCAGCATGGCGGCGGCGGCGGCAAGCTTATTTCTCTCCGTCGTGGTTTTTTTCACCAGGCCAAGTTTTTCTTCATACTGGGAAAGGATCTGCTCGGCTCTCTTTAAAGTATCGTAAACAGCCTGGCGTGTTACGTTAAATTCTGCGGCAATCTCGCCGAGGGACAGGTTTTGGCAGTAATAAAGGTTCATAAAGTCTTTTTGGCGCTCGGTCAGGAGCACGCCGTAAAAATCAAACAGCATATTCATCCAGTCTACCTTTTCGAGCACTGCCATCTTCCTCTCTTCACTGCCTGCAAAGGTTAACAGCTTTACAGATAGATTTTAATGTATTGCACTGGCCCTGTCAAGGGAAAGGCGGTTTTTTTCATTTCCATGAAGGTTATTTTAACCATAGAGAGAAAATCATATATAACGGAGGTGACATAGAATTGAAATTATATATGTCAGGAAAAAATCAAGAAAATGCGAAACCAGCCGGTTTTATTTCTCTCGACAGCGCTGTCAAACAGAACCGGGGACAGGTGGCGGAAAACCATAAATCCTACCTGAATGCGAGTCTGGCAACGATGTTGGGGCTTTTAGATTTTGACAAGCAGTTTGTCAAGGCCGAAGGCGTGTGTGTTTGGGACAGTGAGGGGAACAAATACCTGGATTTTCTGGGCGCTTACGGTGCTCTGAACACGGGGCACAACCATCCCAGGATCCTGGAGGCGCTAAACCGGGTCAAGGAAATGCCCAATCTTCTCCAGGCGTCTCTTGGCACTATGGCCGGAGCCCTGGCTAAGAACCTGGCTTTAATAACACCCGGCAGCCTGCAGCGTTCCTTCTTATGCAACAGCGGGGCGGAAGCGGTTGAAGGCGCTCTTAAACTGGCGCGCGCCGCCACCGGCCGTCAGAAATTGATATACTGTGACGGTTCTTTTCATGGTAAAACATTGGGCGCCCTGGCTGTGACAGGGCGTGGAAAATACCAGAAAGTTTTTCAACCTCTGGTCCCGGGCTGTGTTTCCGTCCCTTACGGCGATCTGGGCGCCCTTGAAAGTGAACTTAAAAAAGAGGAAACCGCCGCCTTTATCATTGAACCTGTGCAGGGTGAGGGAGGGATTATAATTCCGCCCCCCGGCTACCTGTCTGGAGTCAGAAACGCCTGTTCCAAATATGGAGCCCTGCTGATTATTGATGAGATTCAGACCGGTTTGGGACGTACCGGCAGGCTGTTTGCCTGCCAGCACGATGATGTCGCACCTGACATCATGACTCTGGCGAAATCACTGGGCGGCGGAATTATGCCCGCAGGCGCTTATATTACAACCGATGAAATATGGAAAAAAGCATACGGCGGCATGGATAAAGCGCTGCTGCACACTTCCACTTTCGGGGGCAACACCTGGGCCGCCGCCGCGGGAATCGCCGCGCTGGAAGTAATACTCGAGGAGAACCTGCCGGAGAAGGCGCGTGAAACCGGGGAATACCTTGTAAACGGGCTGCGCCGCTTAAAAGAAAAATACCCGCTGATCAAGGATGTGCGGGGTCGCGGCCTGATGGTGGGTATTGAATTCAACCAGCCCGGAGGCCTGGCGTCCAAAGTTTCCTTCGGCCTTGCCGGCAAGCTCTCCGAGGAATACCTGGGCAGCCTGGTGGCGGGAGAATTAATGAATAAGCACCGTATCATCACAGCCTATACTTTAAACAATCCCAACGTGATCAGGCTGGAACCGCCGCTAAGCGTCAGCAAGGACCAGATTGACATTGTTGTGCAAGCTCTTGAGGATATATTTACCACTCACAAAGGCTTTTTCAGCGCTGCCAAGGCCGGGGCCAAATCGATAATCAAGTCCTTTATTAAGAAGTAGCCACCGCTCTTTCTTCTATGTATACCGGACTGACGCAGTTGCGTCCGGATGACTTTGCCTTGTACATTTCCGAGTCCGCCCGGGCCAGCAGCTGTTCCAGGAGGGTGCTCGGGTAAGCCTCGGTTTTTCCGTCATAGGTGGCGACACCCAGGCTGATCGTTAATTTCAGAAAACCGTATGTTGTTTCAAAAGGCCATTTGCTGACAGTCTCTCTCAACCTCTCGGCCAGAATCAGGGCCTCATGGTGGCCGGTCAGGGGAGCGATTACCAGAAATTCCTCCCCGCCGTAGCGCCCCAGCAAATCCGATGTCCTCATGCTGGAAGACAGGACCTGTACAACCTCTTTCAACACTTCGTCACCGACCTGGTGGCCGTGTGTGTCGTTGATGTCCTTAAAATGATCAATGTCTATCATGGTAATTGACAGGGGCAGGCCGTGTCTTATGGATATAGCCAGCTCCTGCTCTATTTCACGCATAATATAGCGCCGGTTGTAGGCGCCGGTAAGCTGATCGGTAATAGCTATCAGTTCAAGACGGGCGTTGGCTTCAGCCAGTTCCTCGTTCTGCGCGGCTATTTCCTGTTTCTGCGCTTCTAAGAGTGATATCTGCTTGAGCAGGACTTCCCTCTGTTCCTTCAACTTTGTGGACATCCTGTTAAAACTCAGGGCCAAAGTATTTATTTCACGATTTGAACTCAGGTTTAACGTAAACCCAAAATTACCCCTGGAAATTTCGTCAGCTCCTTCCGCCAGCACCTCCAGGGGATACGAAATCTTTCGGGCAACAAGTATAACCACAGGCAGAAAAACGATCACTACCAGGATCGCGGCGGCGGCTATGATCCAGGTGATCGACCCGGCTTCTCCCGTTACCTTATTCAATAAATAATAGCCGACCGCGCTTGTCACCAAGATCAGCGCGAAAGCCAGCATTACAAAGCCTGCCAGGAGTGAATTTCTAATTTTTCCCTGTAAAAACAAATCGAGAAATTTTTTCATGGTAAATAGAATATTTCGTATAAATTAAAATTTTCCTTCTTATGTATTCACATTATTTTTAAAAATTCCTTGGCTAAATAAGTGATAATAATTACCATACCTGTAAATATGCGCATTTCAAGTAATGAGTTTCAGCTGAGGCCAGCAGCATCGGGTGATCCCTGGATTGCCGCCTGAGTTCCACAAGCCGCAGCCGGCGACCTGCATCCTTCGCCGCATCGTTGATAACATCCAAAAAGCTGCTCTCGCTCATATGGTAAGAACACGTGCAGGTAACCAGGAACCCGCCGGGCGGCAGCAGTTTCATAGCCCGCAAATTGATCTCTTTGTAGCCGCGTAGTGCTCCCTCCAGGGCACGCCTGGATTTGGTGAAAGCAGGCGGATCGAGGATGATTAAATCATACTTTTCTTTGTTTCTTTCCAGGGATCTGAGTTCGTCAAAGGCGTTGCCTTCCCTGAAAGTACAGGTGCCGCTAAAACCATTTTTGGAAGCGTTTTTCTCGGCCAGGGCCAGCGCCGGCGACGCGATGTCTATCCCTTTCACCTCTTTGGCGCCGTACCTGGCGGCGTAAACGCTGAAAGCCCCGGTGTGGCAGAAACAGTCAAGCACCCTGGCCCCCTCCGCGATGCCTTGCAGGGCCATCCGGTTTTCTCTCTGGTCGAGAAAATATCCTGTTTTTTGGCCTCCCGCCAGATCTACCTGGAACACCATCCCGTTTTCATTTATCTCAACAAGGGGCTCAAAAGGGCCTTTTAAAAAGCCTGCTTTTAGAGGCAGTCCTTCCAGTTCCCTCACTGCGGCGTCATTTCGCTCATAAATGCCGGCCGGTTTTAACAAATCGTCAAGGATGCCGGCAATTTCGTCCTTGTATTTGTCGATGCCAAGGGCCAGGGTCTGAATAACCAGGTAATCGCCAAACTTGTCCACTATTAGCGCCGGCAGAAAATCAGCCTCCGCAAAAATCAACCTATATGAGTCGGTACCGCTCACAACCCTGCGGCGGTAGTCCAGCGCCGCCCTGATCCGTTTCGCAAAGAAGTCAATGTTTATTTCTTCAGTGCGGTCCCTGGTCAGTATACGCACAAGGATTTGAGAGGCGGGATTAATGTAGCCCCGCCCCAGGAATTTACCTTTTGGGTCATTTACTTCAACGATATCACCCGGCTCAAAATGTCCGGTGATGTCCTCAACCTCTGTCCCGTAAACCCAGGGGTGCCCGAAGGATACTCTGTGTCGCATGTTGCCAGCCAGTTTTACAACCGCCAATTCAGTCACACTCCAAAACGAATATAATTTTCACAGGATTAACAAGATTGGAATTAAGATTGAAATGAAGGACCGGATTTATCCGACCGAATAACACATAATATGTTGCTCTTTGCTTATATTTTTAATTCTGTTAATCTTTAAAATCTTGTTAATCCTGTGATATATTTCTTACTGCTTCCTTCCCACCAGTCTGTCCGCGCACTCCTGGGCGCGCTCCATTACCTCTTCCTCGTCCATGGTCAGCACTTTCCTGCCTTCCATCACAATTTCGCCATTTATGATGACGGTGTCGACGTCCGCTGACTGGGCGGCGTAAACCAGGTGGGCGGCCAGGTCATGCCGGGGGTAAAGGTGAGGCTTGCGGAAATCCACCAGTATCAAATCAGCTGTCATGCCGGTTTTAATCAACCCCAAATCCTTCAGGCCCAGGGCCAGGGCCCCGTTATGAGTGGCGATCTTCAACGTTTCAAATGAGGGCAGGACCATGGGGTCCCCGGCAGCCACCTTCTGCAGCAAAGCGGCGGTGTGCATCTCTTCCATCATGTCCAGGTTGTTGTTGCTGGCCGCTCCGTCTGTGCCCAGGGCGACAAGAGCGCCGGCCTTAATCAGGCCGGCCACGGGTGAAATCCCGCTGGCCAGCTTCATGTTGCTCTCCGGACAATGGACGACTCCTACTTTTTTACGAGCCAGTATTTCAATATCCTCCTGATCCAGGTGAACGCAGTGGGCGGCCAGTACCGGCCCCTCAAAAAGACCAAGGGCGTCCAGGTGGCGGACCGGCGTTAAACCGTATTGCGCTTTTATTTTTTCCGACTCGTCCATTGTCTCGGCCACGTGAATGTGAATGCCCACGCCATATTTAGCCGACAGGCCGGCTACCTGTTTTAAGTAATCAGGAGGGCAGGTATATGGAGCATGGGGCCCAAACATGGCAGTTATCCTGCCGTTGGCCCCGCCGTGCCACTTCTCAACCAGCTCTATGCTTTCATCCACTGCCTTCCCGGCGTCAGGGCCAAATCCAATCATGCCCCGCGAAAGGCATGCTCTGATACCGCTCGCTTCCACAGCCCTGGCAACCTGGTCCATTTCAAAATACATATCGGCAAAGGCAGTGGTGCCGGATTTTATCATTTCCAGGCAGCACAGCATAGAGCCCCAGTAGAAATCATCCCGCTGCAGCTTCTCTTCCAGCGGCCATATTTTTTCATTCAGCCATTTCATCAGGGGCATATCGTCGGCGTAGCTCCGGAGCATGGTCATGGCGGCGTGAGTGTGACAATTGATCAAACCGGGCATGGCGACCATTCCGGAACCGTCAATAACCCTTGCCGCCCTAAAGTCCGCCGGCGACGAGCCCCTTGCCCCGGCGGATATAATCCTGTTTCCGGCAATGGCAATTTCACCGTCAGCAATAATACTATCGTGACTTTCCATGGTCAGCACAGTGGCTCCCTGGATTAAAATGTCGCTCATGTTTATCCCTCCCGCTGTCTTATTCCCGCCATTCGTTTAAATAAGCTTTCTGTTCTTCATTCAGGCTGTCTATTACTATACCCAGCGACTTCAGCTTTATCGAAGCCACCCGCCGGTCTATTTCCTCCGGCACGCGGTATAGTTTTTTGGCCATAGAGCCCGCGTTCTCTCTGATATACCTGGCTGAAAGAGCCTGGATGGCGAAGGACATATCCATTATTTCCGCCGGATGACCGTCACCGGCCGCCAGGTTGACCAAACGGCCTTCGGCCAGCAGGTAAATCTTACTCTCTCCCGGCAGGTCATACTGCTCGATATTATGGCGGGCCGGGCGGCGCCCTGCCGCCATGGCGTTCAGATGTACCTTGTTAATTTCCACGTCAAAATGTCCGGCGTTGGCCAGTATCGCTCCATCCTTCATCCTTGCAAAGTGACGTCCTTCCAGTGCGTCACGGCAGCCTGTGACAGTGATGAAGATATCACCGACGGAAGCGGCTTTCTCACTGCCCATGACCTGGTAACCGTCCATTAAGGCTTCTATAGCCCGGACCGGGTCGATTTCACATACTATGACACGCGCCCCCAGCCCCCTGGCCCGCATGGCCACACCTTTGCCGCACCAGCCGTAACCAAGCACGACCACGGTCTTTCCGGCCACAACCAGGTTCGTGGTGCGCATGATCCCCGACCATACTGACTCTCCCGTGCCATAGCGGTTATCAAAAAGAAACTTGCAGAAAGCGTTGTTTACCGCCATCATCGGAAACAACAACCTCCCTTCCCCCTCCAGGTTCTCCAGGCGGCGCAAGCCCGTGGTCGTTTCCTCACACCCGCCCATGATTTCCTCCACCTGGCCGGCGCGGACAGTGTGCAGCAGGTTTACAAGGTCACCGCCGTCATCTATAATTACCTGCGGCCGGCAGTCAAGAACCGCCAGCAGGTGCTTCCGGTATTCCTCGTCCGAGGCGTTGTACCAGGCGAACACCCTGACGCCGGCCGCGGCCAGGCCGGCAGCCACATCGTCCTGGGTTGACAGCGGGTTGGAACCGGTAACGGCAACTTCCGCCCCGCCAGCCCGGATTACCTCGGCCAGGTAAGCCGTTTTAGCCTCCAGGTGGACTGAAAGGGCCACCCGCACCCCTTTAAACGGCAGCTCCCTTTCAAACTCCCCCCTGATTGCGTTCAGTACCGGCATGTGCGCGCGCACCCAGTCAATCTTCTGCCGTCCACCCGCCGCCAGGTTAATATCTCTTACTATATAATCAGGCATTAATGTCCTCCTTATAATTATTAAAACATTACACATGATTAACAAGATTTAATGGATTAACAGGATTAAGTTTATTAAATGTTTTAATATATTTCGATTTTATTAGCTTCTCCCGAGTAATGAGAGTATGAACAATGATTATTATTATTAAGAATTAAACTTGAATGTTCAATACTTTAAAGAACTAGTAAATCCTGTAAATCTTAATAATCCTGTTAATCCTGTGAAATTATTTTTTTAAGGTTTTCAACGTACGGAGGCCAGGCAACCCCACGGTCTGTTATGATGGCAGTGATCAGGCTGTTGGGGGTAACGTCGAAAGCGGGGTTCCATACCTTGACCCCGGCCGGGGCCAGCAGGCGGCCGCCATGGTGCGTCACCTCGGTGTGATCCCGCTCCTCTATGGGTATTTCATCTCCTGAAGCCAGGCTTAAATCAACCGTGGATACCGGAGCTGCCACATAAAAAGGGATGCCGTGGGCTTTCGCCATAACTGCCAGGCCGTATGTCCCTATTTTATTGGCCACGTCTCCGTTAGCCGCAATTCGGTCCGCACCTGTGATGACCAGGTCGATCTTCCCTTTGGCCATCAAAAAACCAGCCATATTATCGGTTATCAGCGTTACTGGTATGTTATCCCGCAGCAGCTCCAGCGCTGTCAGCCTGGCGCCCTGCATAAGAGGCCTGGTTTCACCGGCGTAAACGCTTATTTTTTTACCGGCGTCACGGGCAGCCCGGATTACTCCCAGCGCGGTGCCGTAGCCGGCGGTGGCCAGCGCGCCCGCATTGCAGTGCGTCAGGACTCTGCCCTCCCGGGGGATAAATCCCTGCCCGTATGCTCCGATCCTGTGATTACCCGAGAGGTCCTCACGAAAAATGGCATGGGCTTCTGCCAGGAGCACACCCTTCAGCGTTACAGGATCATCCGTATGGGCATCTTTAACTTTCCGAAGAAGCCGGGTTACCGCCCAGCTCAAATTAACCGCTGTCGGGCGGGTGGCGTTCAGCTCACGGGCAGCCGCCCCGACCCCTGCTAAAAACTCTTCTTTTGAATTCGCCTTGATCTTCCCGGCCGCCAGGACCAGCCCGTAAGCGGCGGCGGCGCCGATGGCGGGCGCGCCCCTCACGGCCAGACACTTAATGGCGGAAGCCACGACACGGTAATCATCGCATTTTATGTAGGTTATTTCCGCAGGCAGTTTTGTCTGGTCCAGCAGCTCCAGGCATTCCTCATCCGGCAGCCAGCGTATTGCCTCAAGCATTTATTAGTACTCCTTCTAATCCGCGCCTTGGCAGGCGCAGGCACGGTCGGTTTCTATCAAGGACATGGCCTTCATTAAAAGCTTCCTAATGTTCTCACCGTTTTGGATCATGGTGTCGACAACTTCCTGGTGTGAGAGCCTGGTGGGTGAAATGCCTGCTGCAAAATTGGTCACCATGGCTATAGCTGCGTAGCACATTTTCGCTTCCCTGGCCAGGGGCGCCTCGGGAACGCCGGTCATGCCTACCAGGTCACCGCCAAGCATGCGGTACATCTTTATTTCCGCCGCAGTTTCAAAACGGGGACCTTCAGTGCATACATAGACGCCGCCGTTGTAAGATGTCAGCCCCTGGCTTTGAGCGGCCCTCGAAAGGACCTCCCTGAGTACAGGGCAATATGGCTCGGTCATGTCTGTGTGTACCACGCCGGCGCTTCCTCCGTCAAAAAAAGTCTGCTGCCGGAATTTTGTAAAGTCCAGGAACTGGTCGACAAAAATCAGGTGGCCGGGCTGCATAAGCGGGTTAAGCGAGCCCACCGCCGCCGTAGCTAAAATATTCCTGACCCCGAGCTTTTTCAGCGCATCTATGTTGGCGCGATAGTTTACCATGTTGGGTGGTATCGAGTGCCCTTCACCGTGGCGGTTCATAAACGCCACAAGTTTACCGTCGTGTTTCCCAATTTTAAGCTCAACATTCCCGTAGGGTGTCGAAACTATCTCATCCCTGGTATCATTTAAAATTTCCGGGTCATAAACTCCTGTGCCTCCGATAACGGCAATTTTTACTTCCATTTTATAGCCCCCTGTTATGCAATACAGTTATATTTCCAGATAAAACCTAATATTCTACTAATCTGATTTCAATCCTCTAATAAATTAAAAATACACCGTTTTCAGCACATTAATCTTTCTTCTTCGATTTTGTTGAACTTAAGAGAAACATCGTAATGACAATGGGGGCAGGTGAAAAGGTGAACACAATATTTTTCATTATTACACCTGTAACCGTCTTCATAGGTATCCTGTCCCAGATAAGCGCTGTAATTATCGTAATAATCCTGGATTACGCCGGCGTCCACCATAAGACCGCCGCATTCAGGGCAGTATTTTTCAACTGATGCCAGGCTGTTGCACAACATGCACACTG
>CAZPXL010000023.1:13220-15886 GCA_964591005.1 uncultured Eubacteriales bacterium | reverse complement strand
CTGCTGCTGGCCTTTGCCCTGTGGCTGTATGTCAGCAACGAGCAGAACCCGCTGCGGGAGAAAATTATAACTATCGACCTGGAACAAACCGGCCTTGAACAGGACATGGTGATTACCGAAGGTATGCCGGACAGCGTCAAGGTGAAAGTCCAGGGCAACCGCAGCCAGCTGGCAAACCTGATCCCGTCTGATTTCTGGGCCGTGGTAAACATACCCACTGGGAAAACCGGTGATATAACCCTCCCGGTACAGGTGAGCACACCCACAGGGCTGCGCGTGACCCAGGTTACCCCGGAGATGGTCAGCCTTTACATAGACACCATAACGGAGAAACAGGTCTCTGTCGCGGTCAGCCTGAGGGGAACTCCGGGCCAGGGTTTTACCGCGCTGGCGCCGTTTTACCAGCCAAATACAGTTGTCGCCAGGGGACCCTCCGGGGTGCTTGACGGCATCAAGCAGGCCACGGCCCTGGTAGACATACAGGAAGCCGTGAAAGACGTGGAGCAGGAAGTTCAGGTCAGCGTGGGCAATTCCGGTATTTCTCTAAGCCCCGCATCGGTCAAAGTAGTCGTGCCGGTTGTCGAAATGGTGCCTTCCAAGACCGTACCGGTCCTGATCCAGGTAACCGGCAGCCCTGCCGCCGGATATTACGTAAAAAGTTCTGTTTCCGCCCCGGTTTCAGTGCAGCTGTCCGGTCAGCCGGAGGCTCTCAGTACCATCACCAGCATAAAAACCGAGTCCATTGACATCACCGGCATTGACAAAAGCATTACCAGGGAGGTAGGATTGGCGGGACCCCAGGGGGTCAGCGTTCAGCCCGCCCGGGTCAAAGTGCAGGTTGAAGTGGAGAAGGGTGAAGCGCCGCCCGCCACTACACCGGATGACAACGATGATACAGAACCAAAAACTTAGTTTTTTAAGTTGTTCAAGTTGCCAGTCTGCCGGTTGGGGACATAATATAAAGTAAATTGACAACCGCAAAGGCGCGAATTATAATAAGTTGTATTTTTCAAAAAAGGAGACACTGCCTGAATGGGGATAATGTTTGGCACTGACGGGGTCAGGGGCGTTGCCAACCGCGACCTTTCTCCGGAAATGGCGTATAAAATCGGACGGGCGGGAGCGCATATCCTGGCCCGCAATTCCAATAAATGGCTGGTATTGGGCAGGGACACGAGGATTTCCGGCGACTTGCTGGAGGCGGCCATGGTGGCCGGGATTTGTTCAGCCGGCGTCAATGTTTTTAAAGTCGGGATCATGCCGACACCCGGCATCGCCTTTTTAACCAAAAAGCTGAACGGGGCCGGCGGAGTGGTGATCTCCGCTTCCCACAATTCGTACGAATACAACGGCATTAAGTTTTTCGGCGCCAGCGGCTGCAAGCTTGCCGACGGGGACGAATCGGAGATCGAAGCGCTGGTCACGGACGACTGCGCCGGGGTGCCCAGCCCCACGGGCGGGGAAGTGGGCCGGGTGTACATGGTGCGTGACGCCCCCACCCGGTATGTGAAATTTCTCTACGGTTCCATAGACACGGACCTGAAAGGGCTTAAAGTCGTGGTTGACTGCGCCAACGGCGCGGCGTCCGCAGTCGCCCCGAGCGTATACAGGGAACTTGGCGCGGAAGTGATACCGATATTCAATAACCCTGACGGGTTGAACATCAACCGGGGCTGCGGTTCCACCAATCCGGAGGCGCTGATGGAAGCCGTGGTAACATCGGGCGCCGACCTGGGCCTGGCCCACGATGGCGACGCCGACCGGGTGCTGGCTGTTGACAGCGCCGGCAGGCTGGTGGACGGCGACCAGATCATGGTTATTCTCGCGCGCAATTTGAAAAAGAAAGGCCGCCTGGCCGAAAATACGGTTGTAGTGACGGTGATGAGTAACCTGGGACTGCACCTGGCGATGCGTGAAAGCGACATCCGGGTGGTGGAAACAAAGGTCGGCGACCGTTATGTGCTGGAGGAACTCCAGCGCACCGGGGCTATGTTCGGCGGTGAACAGTCCGGCCACATCCTGTTTTTGGACCAAAATACTACCGGTGACGGCATCCTCACCGCGCTGCACCTCCTCGCTGTAATGAAAGAGGAGAACCAGCCCCTGGACGCCCTCGCCGGTCAGATGGAACGCCTGCCCCAGCTGCTGAAGAATATAAAAGTGGCACATAAGGACCTGGTGATGGGCAGCCCTGTTTTAGCCGCGGCAATAAAAGAAGAAGAGCAGAAGATGAGCGGCAGCGGCCGTATCCTGGTCCGCCCGTCAGGCACGGAGCCCCTGGTGCGGGTAATGGCTGAGGGCAGGGATATGGAACAATTAAAGGAGATTGTTGAGAGGCTGTCGAATATAATATTAAAGACAGGGTAGTTTTCCATTATAACCCTGCATAATATAATATGCAGGGTAGCTGCCATGTTATTAAAGGAATAGTTCAGGAGGTGGCCGTACAGGGAAACTTCATCATATATCCCATCAAAACTGAAAAAAAGCGCCAGAACCCTGCCCGAAGTTCAACATGAAGTTCGGGTTTCAGCAAGGATTATTGGCCGGATAAATCCGGCCCTGCAGTACCGCGAGGAACTGTAGGTGCGGCTTCAGCCGCACAAAATAATAGTCCATCAGGGTTGACGAGGAGGGGGTTTATCGAATTTTTCGGCGGGTGCCCC
>CAZPXL010000023.1:0-13210 GCA_964591005.1 uncultured Eubacteriales bacterium | reverse complement strand
AGTTCAGGAGGTGGCCGTACAGGGAAACTTCACCATATATCCCATAAAAACTAAAAAAAAGCGCCAGAACCCAAAATGGGACGTGAGAATTGGGACGTGAGACGTGGGTATATACTGCATTCCTGTTTGGTCTTAAAAAGCTTGCGTTGGTTACGTTGTTATATAAACATCCATGTCCTAAGGGTTGACGAGGAGGGGGTTTATCGAATTTTTCGGCGGGTGCCCCCCGGTCCGGCCGGACCGTAAACGGCATCACAAAACCACCGGGCAACTGGTGGGACAGAAGTGCCAGCGGCCAGCAGCGGCTTACAGGTGTAGTGTTGCCTTTTTTAAAATGCCCAAAAAGTTCTTTTGCCGTGGCGTAGTACACGGCTTTTCTATTTTTAATCGGGTTGCCCCGGAACTGTAAATATGAGGAGGAATATACATGTGCGGTATAGTAGGATACATTGGTCCCAAGGAAGCCGTTTCAATTCTGGTTGAAGGACTGGAGAAGCTTGAATACAGGGGGTACGATTCAGCCGGTGTTGCCATTACAGGCAACGGTAGCATAGAAATATTAAAAAAAGAAGGTAAGCTGAGAGCCCTCAAAGATGAGCTGAACGGGCAGACATACGGCGCCCACGTGGGTATCGGCCACACCCGCTGGGCTACCCACGGCAGGCCTTCGGACGAAAACGCCCACCCCCATACGGACTGCTCCGGAAAAATCGCCGTGGTCCACAACGGGATCATTGAGAATTACCTTGCCCTGCGGGAATGGCTCCAGTCCCAGGGCCATGTTTTTAACTCCCAGACCGACACCGAGGTGCTGCCTCACCTGATCGAGGAGTTTTACGAGGGAGACCTGCTGGACGCTGTGCTTAAGGCCTCTACAAAACTGGAGGGCTCTTTCGCCATGGCCGTGGTGTCCTCCCACGAGCCCAATAAACTGGTGGCCGTCCGTCAGGACAGCCCGCTGGTGGTCGGGCTTGGCGAAGGGGAATATTTCCTGGCCTCGGATATTCCCGCCCTGCTCAGGCACACCCGGTTTACTTATATCCTCAACGACGGCGAGGTAGCCGTGCTCGAGCGCGACCGGGTCAGGGTCATGGACCGGCAGCGCAACAGAATTAATAAAAAAGTGCTTGAAGTCAAGTGGGAAGCCGAGCAGGCTGAAAAGAGCGGGTACGATCACTTCATGCTCAAGGAAATACACGAGCAGCCCAAGGCCCTGCGCGACACCTTCAGCGGGCGTATAGCCGCCGACAACTCAAGGGTGATCCTGGACGAAGTGAAAATCACCCCGGAAGAAATCAGGGGTCTCAAGAAAATATTTATTACCGCCTGCGGCACCGCTTATCACGCCGGGTTCGTGGGCAAATACGTCATTGAAAAACTGGTCCGGCTGCCGGTGGAAGTCGATATCGCCTCGGAGTTTCGCTACCGCCAGCCGATTATTGAGCCGGGTACACTGGTGATCATTATCAGCCAGTCCGGTGAAACCGCGGACACCCTGGCCGCGCTGAGAGAAGCCAAGCGGCAGGGGGCCCATGTCATTGCCGTGACCAACGTGGTGGGCAGCTCCGTTTCCCGGGAGGCCGACGACGTGATCTATACCTGGGCGGGACCGGAGATCGCCGTAGCTTCAACCAAGGCCTATACCACCCAGTTGGCGTCCATGTACCTGATAGCGATGCACCTGGCCACCGTGCGCGGAACCATTGCCCCGGGAGAACTGGGCGAGATCCTGGCGGAGATGAAACAGCTGGACGCCAAGGCCCAGCTGCTTGTGGACAATTCAGTGGAGATCATTGATTTTGCCCAGGAAATTTCCTCGTCCAAAAACCTTTTCTATATCGGGCGCGGCCTGGACTATGCCGTGGCTATGGAAGGTTCCCTCAAGCTGAAGGAAATCTCCTACATCCACGCCGAGGCGTACGCAGCCGGGGAACTGAAGCACGGCACCCTTGCCCTTATCGAAGATAACGTGCCGGTGGTGGCCATTTGCACCCAGAAGGACCTGTACGATAAAACAGCCAGCAACATCCAGGAGGTCAACGCCCGGGGCGCCTCGGTACTGGCCCTGGCCATGGAGGGCTTCAAGGAAGTGGAGAAAGTGGCAGATAAGACTATCTACATTCCACAGACCCACCCGCTCCTGGCCCCGATACTGACGGTGATCCCGCTGCAGCTGCTGGCCTACCATACCGCGGTGGCACGAGGCTGCGACGTGGATAAGCCGAGAAACCTTGCGAAATCAGTTACAGTGGAATAACGGCTAACCGAAATAAAGCAGTGTGTGTGTTGTACAAAGATATTGGTTTAATTAAAAATAAATGATTGTCTATAAAAGCGGGCCTATAACGCCCGCTTTTTGCTGTTTACCTGCCACCCGCCGGGAATATTACTGCCCATGACGGAGATACTTTCATAACAAGTATATTTTAGGATAGGGGAGTTGGCGATGCTTCCGGGGCAAGGTGCGGAAAATAACATTCGGGATGACGGCAGGGAAATGATCGACGCCCTGGTGTCAAAGGCGCAGGACGCTTTACATTCATTTATGGATTTGAGCCAGGAAGATGTGGACAGGATAGTGAAGGCCATGGCGCTGGCCGGGGTCGACCGGCATATGGAACTGGCAAAGATGGCTGTAGAGGAAACCGGCCGGGGAGTTTATGAGGATAAAATTACAAAGAACATTTTTGCCACGGAGTATGTCTATCACAGCATCAAGTATAACAAGACGGTTGGCGTTATAAAGGCAGATGATGAAGAGAAATACGAAGAAGTAGCGGAACCGGTGGGGGTTATTGCCGGGGTTACACCGGTGACCAACCCTACCTCTACCACCTTGTTCAAGTCCCTGATCTCTATAAAGACCAGGAACCCCATTATCTTCAGCTTTCACCCGGGGTCACAGCGGTGCAGCGCTGCCGCGGCTAAAACGATGCTGGAAGCAGCGGTGGCGGCCGGGGCGCCTGAAAACTGCATAAGCTGGATTGAACGTCCTTCCATAGAAGCAAGCCGGATGCTGATGACCCACCCGGGCGTTTCTCTGATCCTTGCCACCGGAGGAACGGGTATGGTCCAGTCTGCCTACAGCAGCGGCAAACCGGCCCTGGGCGTGGGGCCGGGTAACGTACCCTGTTACATTGAGAAGTCCGCAGACCTGAGAAGGGCCGTTACAGACCTGATTTTGAGCAAGACTTTCGATAACGGTATGATCTGCGCCTCCGAGCAGGGTTTAATCGTTGACCGGGACGTGGCTGAAGAAATAGAGTCCCTCCTGGTCCAGAACGGCTGCTATTTCCTGAACACCGGTGAGATCAAAATGCTGGAGCAGTTTGCCACCTGCGGGGAGACCTGTTCCATGAGCCCGGAGGTGGTGGGCAAGTCTGCTGTTAACATCGCCCGGATGGCCGGCTTTGCCGTACCGGAAGGGACTAAAATTCTCATTGCCAGGCTTGACGGAGTGGGGCGGGAATACCCGCTTTCCAGGGAAAAACTGAGCCCTATTTTGGCCTACTATGTAGTAGATAATTCCCGGGCAGGGATCGAACTCTGTGAACAGATGGTGGAGTTCGGCGGGATGGGCCACTCGGCGGTTATCCATTCGGCAGATGAAAAGCTTGTAGAAGAGTTTGCACGCAGGGTCATGGCCGGGCGGATTATAGTGAACGCCCCTTCCACCCATGGCGCAATCGGCGACATTTATAATACCAACATGCCTTCACTTACCCTGGGCTGCGGTTCCTACGGGAGAAACGCCACCACGGCCAATGTCAGTGCCGTAAACCTGATTAACATCAAAAGAGTGGCCGGCAGGCGGGTTAATATGCAGTGGTTCAAGGTGCCTGAAAGGATATACTTTGAAAGAGGTTCAATCCAGTACCTGGCCAAGATGCCGGGGATAGAGAAGGCTTTTATTGTGACGGACAAGTCCATGGTTGAACTGGGATACCTGGATAAGATCAAATACCACCTGGATAAAAGGGAACACAGGCCTGTAGTCGAAGTTTTCAGCGAAGTTGTACCCGACCCTTCACTCGATCTTGTAATGAAGGGCCGCAAATTGATGGACCGTTTTCAGCCCGACACCATCATAGCTCTGGGCGGCGGATCGGCAATGGACGCCGCCAAGGGTATGTGGCTTTTTTATGAACACCCCGGAGTTGAATTTGAGTTTTTAAAACTCAAGTTCCTGGATATTCGCAAGCGCACCTACAAGTTTCCGAAACTGGGCCGCAAGGCCCGGCTGGTGGCCATACCAACCACCAGCGGGAGCGGCTCCGAGGTAACCGCCTTCGCTGTTATCACCGACCGGGGAAAGGACATCAAGTACCCCCTTGCGGATTACGAACTGACCCCTGACGTGGCAATTATTGACCCGGACTTCGTTAAAACGCTGCCGCGGGACCTGGCTGCCGACACGGGAATGGACGTGCTGGCCCACGGCATAGAGGCCTATGTTTCAGTGATGGCTTCGGATTACACCGACGCCCTGGCCTTGAAGGCTGTCGAACTGGTTTTTGAATATTTGCTCCGCTCCTGGCGCGATGGGGACCCGGTGGCGCGGGAAAAGATGCATAACGCTTCTACCATCGCCGGGATGGCCTTTACCAACGCCTTCCTGGGCATCAACCACGCTTTAGCGCACAAGGTGGGAGGGGAGTTCGACATCCCCCACGGCCGGGCCAATGCCGTGCTGCTGCCTTACGTAATCGAGTACAACGCCGGTTTGCCCAGCAAGTTTGTTTCTTTTCCAAAGTATGAGCATTTCACAGCACCTGAAAAATACCGCCAGATGGCAGCCCGCCTGGGACTTCCCTCGGCGACAAAGGAAGAAGGCGTCCGAAGTCTGATCGGGGCGGTGCGTGAATTGAGCCGGTCCCTGGGGATACCGGATTGCTTTTCACAAATGGGCATAGAACAGAAAAGTTTTATGTCAAAGCTCCCTCAATTGGCGGAAAAGGCATTCGAAGACCAAACCACCACCACCAACCCGCGCCTGCCTCTGATCAGTGAGTTGGAGGAAATTCTGAAACAGGCCTACAGCGCGCCTCTTTACGCTGGAAATAAAACCGGCCTTGGAGAAGAATTATATACCCTGCCTGAGTTTCAGTCTGATGAGGCGCAAGAGAACGACGCTGTACTGCAGTGAATTAGTAATACCACCTTGATAAGCGTGCTTCGTCCGCTTATTTTTTTTAAAGAACAAATCAGTTACCCGCTGCATAATTTGTAGCGGGGTGATATTATGGATAATAAAGGAAATATCGGCTTTTTGCACGGGGTATCCGGCTTCAGGAAAATAACGCCTGTGCGGGGTTTTGACAAGATGGACCCTGATAATGCCAGGCAAAATAATTACGCCTGGTCAATGGAAGAAATGGGGGACTATATCTATGTAGGAACAGCCAGGAATATTGTCCTCTCTCTATTGAGGTTTGTCAGTGAGACGGTTGGCAGTGAAATTCCTGTTCCTCCGGAACTGGAACCGGAAGATGTCGATAACAGCGGCGAAATCTGGCGGTACCATAAAAGTGGGCGCCGGGGATGGGAAAGGGTTTACAAGGCGCCGCCGGAACCGATGAATATCGGTTTTCGGTTTATGAAGCGCTATACTACGCCTGGAGGAGAGACTGCCCTTTATGCCGCTGCCCTTACGCCATTAAGCCCGGTACTGCTTATCCTGAAATCAACCGACGGGGTAAACTGGTATCCATTGGAATCCGGGATTACCGGGTACTCAGCCCGGTATATGGCTGAACACAAGGGTAACCTTTATATGGGGGCATTGCCCTTTTTGGGTTTAGGGGAAACACTGTTATTTGTCAGCGAGGACCCGGAAAGGGAAGGATGGCAGTTAATTGATGTAAATGGAAAGCCGGGGAAAAACCCCCGGGGCAGCGTGGATCTTATACTCAGCTACAACAGGCATCTTTATGTGGGAACTGTCCAGCCCAATGGTTTTGAAATATGGCGGACACGGGGCGAGCTTCCGGAAAAGGATAACTGGAAGCTGGTGGTTGATCAAGGGGCTGGCGACGCCCGGAACGAACACCCCTGGTCCATAGCCGTTTTCCGTGATCACATCTATGTGGGGACGGCCATTGAGGCTGCCGTATTCAGCGCAAATCCGGATCAGGATATTGTACCGCCAAAGGGTTTTGATTTGATCAGGATCGATAAATATGACAACTGGGAGTTAGTCGTGGGGGGAACACCGGTTGTGCCCACCGACCCTGCCACTGGGACCAGGGGGAATCCGGTAAGCGGCTACCCTTCTGGTTTTGGCAATATATCCAATGCCTATTGCTGGCAGTTACAGGCCTTCGGAGACGAGCTTTATCTGGGTACATTCAGCTGGTCGGTGCTGATACCGGCTTTTATTCCTCTGCTGCCGGAGATCCTGAAGATACTGTTGTCAATGGATGATGGAGAGGGAGCAGGTAAATTAGAATTCAGCAATGAAGAACTGGATGAAATGAAGCTCATCCTGCGCAGGCCGAATATTGGCCAATTCCTTGCATGTCTTGCCCGTTTAATAATGAAGTCAGGATACAGGGTCTTTGGTTTTGACCTTTGGAAAACCCGGGACGGTGTCCATTGGGAGGCCGTATCCTTAAACGGCCTTGGAAATCCCTACAATTACGGTATCCGGATGCTGTTTTTGTCTGAAGATAAAAAACTATATCTTGGTACTGCCAACCCCTTTCAGGGCTGTGAGGTATGGGTGAAACGGAGGCCATCCAGATAACATGATGCGGGCGTCTTGATTACTGAGCAAGGTGAATAAAAGTTAAAGATGGGATTCTCTGTAATTCTGCTTGACAGACATTCCGAATTTTGATAACATTTCGAGTAATTAGTTATTATATAAAGGTTAATATTATTTAAATGCAATGACAGGGAAAACACCTTGCGGTATGTCGCTCCAGAGAGCTGTTGGATGCTGAAAGACAGCGCGCAGAGCAAGTCGTGGACTCCCCCTTGAGCATTCAGCTGAACGCTGAAAGCGCTGTCATGGCGGCTTAAAGCAAGTAGGTGCGAACGGGTTTCTCGCCGTTACAACGAGAGGGTATTCGTCAGTTGACTGATGCCTTTTGAGTGGGTATGTTTAACATGCCAAAGAGAGTGGTACCGCGGAAGTTAAGCGCTTTCGTCTCTAGCAAAAAAGCTATGTGACGGAAGCGCTTTTTAAATTGGGGAGGGAGTATATATGAAACTTGCATTTTCAACACTCGGTTGTCCCAACTTCAGTTGGGTCGAAATCTATTCCATGGCCAAAGACCTGGGTTTTAAAGGCATCGAAATTCGCGGTCTGGGCAGCGAAATATCCGCAGTCCGGGCTCAGCCTTTCACGGAATCACAGCTTCCGGAAACGGTAAAAAAACTTTCCGAGCTGCGCCTTGAAATTCCCTGCCTCACCTCCGGCTGCTGCCTGAAATTTGCTGAAAATGCCGAGAAAAACCATGCCGAGCTGGTGCAGTATATTGAACTGGCCGCCAAACTTGGCACACCATACATCCGTGTTCTTGCGGATCTTGAGCCGCATCCGATAGATGAGGTCGATGATGAGTTAGTCCTTGCCGCCCTGCGGCGCCTGGCGCCGGTTGCCGAGGAGAAGGGCGTGACCCTGCTGGTGGAAACCAATGGCGTCTATACCGACACGGCCCGGCTGTGCAGGCTGCTGGACCACGTGGCAAGCGACGCGGTGGCGGCTCTGTGGGATACGCACCATCCCTACCGGTTTGCAGGCGAGACCCCCGGAAAGACGGTACAGAACCTGGGCGCCTATATCAAATATGTACATATCAAAGATTCCGTGGTGGAGGATGGCTCCATACGGTATCGTATGATGGGTGAGGGCGACCTGCCGGTTGACGATATGATGATGGCGCTGCGCTCGATAAACTATGAAGGTTATGTATCCCTGGAATGGGTCAAGCGCTGGGCGGATGACCTGGACGATGCGGGAGTCGTCTTTCCAAATTTCGCCAACTATATGAGCAGGTATTCTGAAATAAGCGTGGTAAAGGGCCACCTGTTCGAAAACAACGCCAAGACAGGGAAATATATCTGGCAGAAGGACACGCTGATCGACCTGACCTTTCCCCAGGTGCTGGACCGCATGGTGGAAGAGTTTCCCGACCAGTATGCTTTCCGGTATACTGTGCTGGATTATACCAGGACTTATGCCGAGTTCCGGGATGATGTGGATACATTCGCGCGTTCGTTAATTGCCCTGGGCGTCAAGCCGGGTGACCATGTGGCGATCTGGGCGACCAATGTTCCCCAGTGGTTCATCACCTTCTGGGCCACCACCAAGATCGGCGCCGTACTGGTGACTGTAAACACGGCCTACAAGATCTATGAAGCGGAGTACCTCCTGCGCCAGTCGGACACCCATACGCTGGTAATGATCGACGGTTATAAGGACTCAGATTATGTAGGCATTATTAAGGAGCTTTGCCCCGAGCTGGAGTCAGCCGAGGCGGGAAAACCGCTGCATTTAAAACGCCTGCCTTTCCTGCGCAATATCATCACTGTTGATTCCAGGCAGAAGGGCTGCCTGACCTGGGAGGACGCCATGGCCATGGCTGAAAGAGTTACGGTGGAGGAAGTTTATCGCCGCGCCATGTCTATCAACAGGCATGACGTCTGCAATATGCAGTACACCTCGGGGACCACCGGTTTCCCCAAGGGCGTTATGCTCACCCATTATAATGTGGTAAATAACGGCAAAAACATCGGCGACTGCATGGACCTTTCCACTGCCGACCGCTTTCTGATCCATGTACCCATGTTCCACTGTTTTGGTATGGTGCTTTCCATGACGGCGTCAATGACCCACGGTGCGACCATGACCCCAATGCCGTATTTCTCACCCAAGCTGTCCCTTGACGCCGTAAACAGGGAAAAGATTACCGCCATCAACGGAGTTCCCACCATGTTTATCGCGATGCTTGAACATGAGGATTTTGCCAAAACAGACTTCTCCTGTATGAGGACCGGCATCATGGCGGGCAGTCCCTGCCCGGTCAAGGTTATGCAGGATGTGGTGGACAAAATGAACGTGACAGAGCTTACAATTGTGTTCGGCCAGACCGAGTCTTCGCCGGGCTGCACCCAGAGCCGCACAGATGATTCCGTTGAGCTGCGCGTCAATACTGTAGGCCGTAATCTGCCAGGCGTAGAATGCAAGATCGTTGATATCGAGACCGGCCAGGACCTGCCTCCCAATGTTGATGGTGAATTTGTGGCGCGCGGCTACAACATCATGAAAGGCTACTACAAAATGCCTGAGGCCACCAAGACCGCCATCGATGAAAACGGGTGGCTCCACACCGGTGATATGGCCAGGTGTGATGAAAACGGGTACTACAAAATTACCGGCCGCATCAAGGATATGATCATCCGGGGCGGTGAGAATATCTATCCCAAGGAAATTGAGGACTTCATCTATACCCATCCTAAAGTCAAGGATGTGCAGGTAATCGGTGTGCCCGACAAACAGTACGGCGAGGAGATTATGGCATGCGTGATCCTGAAGGATGGTGTGACAATGACCGCGGATGAACTTAAGGATTACGTCCGTTCACACATGGCGAAGCACAAAACTCCGCGCTACGTCGATTTCGTCGATGACTTCCCCATGAATGCCGCCGGGAAAATTATGAAATACAAGATGCGCGAGCACGCTGTTGAAAAACTTGGCCTGCAGGCGGCCAACGACATTGAAACCGCATGACGAAGCACTGATTAGTTAACCGGTACCGGCAAAAGAAAGGGGCCTTCACTCCCTGTTGGGGGAGCGCAGGCCCCTTTTAGTCAATACCGGCGCCGGCTGCTTTTTATAATGTGCGGATAAGTTAGTAAATGATCTGGAAAGTGTTAATTCCGTTAATTGTAAAGTTGCCAAAAGAAGTAAATGTTGACAGTGTATTATTTGTAAGATAATATAAGATAATATAAGATAATATAAGAAATATAAGAGGGTGTAAGTTGTGTATACTGTAAAAATGTCTTCCAGGGGGCAAGTAGTAATACCGGCGGAAGCAAGAAACAACCTTAATATTAAAGAAGGTGATATTCTCTCCTGTTATGTAGAAGAAGGGAAAATCATTATAAAAACCAAATCAGCTAAAATCAAGAAAGGGATTGTTGATGAGACATTCGGCCTATTGTCAGATTTGGACTACGACATAAAAGATTATGTTAAACAGCTCCGCAAAGATTCCGGAAGAAGGTTGGATGTTTAATGAAAGTAGTTTTCGATACTAATATTATCATTGATCATTTAAAAGGCTTGCCTGAAGCACGGGAGCAATTGCGGAATATCGTAAACGGTGTGTTCGAGGGCTTTGTTTCTACAATTACGGTAATGGAGCTACTCTCAGCTCCCAAAATATCTGAACAGCGTTATGAAGCAATTAGAAATTTACTTGAAGCTTTTGAGCATGTAGCTGTAGATAAGAAAGTTGCAATTACTGCGGGTAAGTTGTTATCAACATACCGTGCTTCACACGGTATGGACCCTTTGGATGCCCTTATTGCTGCAACGGCTTTGGTTAACGAGGCAGTCCTGTTTACGGTAAACGAAAAACATTTCAGGTTTATTGAGGGTTTAGTTAGTATGAATCCGTATTTAACCGAGGAGGGTTAAATGAAAAAGTAAATAATTGGTACTTTCTGTTATTATATTCTAGAACATATGATCGATCCTGTTTTAGGGGTATCCCTTGTATTGCATAAGAAGATGTTCAAAGGAAGGTAATTTATGCCTGAAGAAAATAGAAATATTATCCGGCTAAACTTAGACGGTAAAGAATTTATCCTTATTGGCACTGCCCATGTATCAAGGAACAGCGTGGAACAGGTGAAAGAAGTTATTGAATTCGAAAGGCCTGACTCTGTTTGCATAGAATTGGATGAGCAAAGATATCAAACAATAATAGAAGGTGATAAATGGAAGAACACAGACATTATAAAGATTATTAAGGAAAAGAAATCCACTTTGCTCTTAGTAAATCTGATACTATCATCCTTTCAAAAACGTATAGCCAAACAATTTGGGATTAATGCCGGGCAGGAAATGATTCAGGGGATTGAATCAGCGAAAACAATTGGCGCCAACCTGGTGCTAGCTGATCGAAATATTCAAATAACCTTTTCCCGTATTTGGCATGGGGTAAGGATTTGGGGGAAAATCCGGCTTATTGCCGGGATTGTTTTTAGTATTTTCAATACTGAAGAGATTACGGAAGAGGATCTGGAAAAATTGAAATCTCATGACATGCTTGACTCAATACTTAATGATTTAACAGCATCCTTTCCAGATTTAAAGCGCCCTTTAGTTGACGAGCGTGATCAATATTTAGCACAAAAGATTAAAGAAGCTCCGGGCAACAAGGTTGTAGCTGTTCTGGGGGCTGCGCATATTCCAGGCATTAAAGAAGAAATATACAAGGATCATGATTTACCGGCATTATCTCAGCTTCCTCCCAGCTCCCGGGTTCCAATAATTATTGGGTGGGCAATTCCAATCCTAATCCTTGCCTTAATCGCCTATACCTTTATCTCTAATCCTGATGCAGGTGTACAGCAATCAATAAACTGGGTGTTATGGACCGGGTCTTTTGCGGCGCTTGGCACTGCGCTTGCTTTTGGGCATCCGCTTTCCATTCTTACGGCCTTTGTTGCAGCTCCGCTGACTACCTTACATCCCTTGCTTGCAGCGGGGTGGTTTGCCGGGCTTGTTCAAGCCTATATACGCCGACCGAGTGTAAGAGAGTTTGAAAATCTCAGCGAGGATATTTTTAGCCTTAAAGGTTTCTGGAATAATAAAATAACCAGGATCCTGCTGATAGTTACTTTAGCAAACATGGGAGCCACAGTTGGAACTATGATGGGCGGAGCCGATGTGGTGCGTTTATTTATCAAAAATTTATAAAGTCGGTCACCCGAAAATATATATTTAGTTCCGGACACTTTGGTTTGGCAAGATGGTTATATGGAAGCGGTACCTCGCAATATTCCATAATATATTCAAAGCTTTTCATTCAAGTGCAGTTCCCCGCTGAGGTTGTCGATAAACTGCCGCGCGGTGCGGCCGGACAATCCGTTGTGCCAGGACGCCCAGAGCAGCGCCCTGCGCTCTAATTCACCCTCTGCAAGCTCAAGGCCCATGTGTTTGGCCATTTCCCGCACTATTCTGAGGTAAAGTGCCCTGTCCGGGGTGGTAAAGAAAATGGTAACACCAAACCGGTCGGCCAGGGACAATTTTTCCTGGACCGTGTCGTTGCCGTGCAGTTCATCCCCCATGTCCCGGTCTGAAAACCGCTCTTTTACCAGGTGCCGCCTGTTGGAGGTGGCGTAAATCAAGACGTTGGCGGGGCGGCTGGCCAGCCCGCCCTCCAGAACAGCTTTAAGCTCCTTATATTCGACTTCGGATTCTTCAAAGGAAAGGTCATCCACAAAGATGATGAACTTCTGCGGCTGTTGCCGCAGCAGAGTGATGATTTTGGGAAAATCGCCAAGGCTGCTCTTGGGCACTTCCACCAGGCGCAGCCCCTGTTCACTGTACTGGTTCAACAGGGCTTTAACAGTGGAAGACTTGCCTGTGCCCCGGTCGCCGTAAAGCAACAGGTTATTGGCCGGGAAGCCGGCCAGGAACTCCTCGGTATTTTCCACTACCTGCTGCCGCTGGTCCTGGTAGCCGACCAAATCATCAAAACGTATTGGATCCGGTTCAGCGATCCCCTCCATCACGCCGGCCGCCCCACACCAGCGAAAAGCCCGGTATCTCCCGGTTAGCCCCGCTCCCGCCTTCCGGTAATAGAGGGCCAGGTCTTCCAGGCACGAACCCCAGTCACCGGAGCGGGTGAGCAGATCAATTATCTCCCCGCCCGGACGGGCTTTAGCCTTTATACCATCCACACCCGAAGCGGAAAGACCTTTCCAGAGGGGCAAGCCGCCGCACGGGATGCCGTCCGCTCCCAGCTTCTGCATTACAGCCTCGCGGGCAGCAGCGCCGTCTATCCTGTACATGGCCTGTAGCCTAGCCAGGTCGCCCCTGGCGGCGTCCAGCAGGGAAGGCCCGAGCTTTTCGGGGGAGTACAGCGACGCTCCCCGGCTGAAGATATTGTCATCATACAGCAGCAGTTTCAGCAGGTGGTCCTGCCACGCGTCCCCGGTGTAACCGCCCTCTGCCGGTCCGGCC
>CAZPXL010000022.1:0-15931 GCA_964591005.1 uncultured Eubacteriales bacterium | reverse complement strand
GCATGACTAAAATGCTCCGAGGCGGCTTAATTATTATACGGGGTATTGTGCAGGGATTAATCCATTCCTGGCAGCTTTTGTTTTTGATCGGTGGTATGCTATAATTTAACATTGAGGACGTGATAATAATGAAGGCGGAGTTAATCTTTACCGGCACGGAATTGCTGCTGGGCCATATATTAAACACTCATGCTCAATACCTGGGAATGAAGCTGTCCGGAATGGGAATTGAAGTTGATTTAAGCATCACCGTCGGCGATAAGCGGGAGACGATGACCGGCGTATTGCGTCAGGCGCTGGACCGTTCCGGCCTGATCATCATAACAGGAGGACTCGGCCCTACTACCGACGATATAACCGCCGAGGTTGTGGCGGAAGTTTTGGGGCTGCCGTTAGTGCTGGATCAGAAATCTCTTGAAGCAATAAGGAGGCTCTTTCAAAGCCGCGGCATAGAAATGCCTGAAAGCAATGGCAAACAGGCATATTTCCCCAGGGGGGCCATGATCCTGCCCAACAGCGTGGGGACCGCGCCAGGGGCTGTGCTAGAATCAAATAATAAAACTGTAATGATGCTGCCCGGTCCGCCCCATGAACTGATGCCCATGTTTGAGAACGCGGTGATGCCGTATCTTTGTAATAAGATAGCCGGCAGTGAAGTGATCAGTTACAGGGTGTTTAAGCTTACCGGTATTTCAGAATCGGCATTGCAGGACCTGCTAAAAGACCTTGGAGGGCAGGGCAATCCCGGGATTGCTTATATGGCAAAACCCGGCGAGATTCAGGTGCGTGTTTCAGCGCGCGGCGCTGATAACGCCCAGGTGGATAAATTGCTCGCGGACTTTGCCGGCAAGGTCAGGTCCCGCGTGGAGAAATACATATTTGCCAGTGATGAAGGCCTACTGGAAGAGCTGGTCGGGAAGCTTTTATTAGAAAGGGGACTGTCCATCGGAGTCGCGGAGTCTTGTACCGGCGGCCTCATAGCCGCCAGGCTCACCGACATACCCGGCAGTTCCGCTTATTTCAAGGGAGGCGTTGTTTCCTACAGCAATGAAATGAAAAACAAGGTCTTAGGTGTTGATATTGAAAAACTGAACAGGTTCGGAGCGGTAAGCAAGGAAACAGCCGAGGCCATGGCAATGGGCGTGCGTGCCGGCACGGGGGCTGACCTGGGCCTTGCCGTTACTGGAATAGCCGGGCCATCGGGCGGCACCGCGTCCAAGCCCAGAGGCCTGGTTTATATAGCTCTGGCGGCCGGCGATACCGTCATCTGCCGTGAACATCATTTTCCGGGCGCCCGCATGGCTGTCAGGCAGGGCACTGTAAATGCCTCGTTAAACATGGTAAGACAGTACCTTTTAGACATTGGACGCGCAATGAGACGCGAGACGTGAGACTTGAGACGTGGGAAATGAGATTGCAGACTTTCTCAAGGGTTAAAACACCTGTGGAATACAGGAGATATTACCACCATTCACAACTCATGTATAAAGACAAAGACCATAGGGAAATTTGTGTGCATTCACGTTCCACGACACACACACGACCCACACACGACCCAAAGGGAGGAACTTAATAAATTGACCATATTAAAAGAGACCGTTAATTTTGGAGTACTGGAAATAAACCGGAGGGTCGCCCAGGCGTTAACCGACATGGGCTTTGAAGAGCCCACGCCGATCCAGCAGCAGACTGTCCCCCTTCTTCAGGAAGGGAAAGACGTGATCGGCCAGGCGCAAACCGGCACCGGTAAAACAGCGGCATTTGGCATTCCCATTGTAGAGATGGCCAACACAAAGTATGGCGGGGTACAGGCGCTGATTGTGACGCCGACCAGGGAACTGGCCATCCAGGTCGCCGAGGAAATCTCACGTATTGGCAAGTACCGCCGGGTGCGGACGCTGCCGATTTACGGAGGCCAATCAATAGACCGCCAGATAAGAGGGTTGAGGCAGGGTGTGCAGGTAGTGATAGGAACCCCGGGCCGTCTCCTGGACCATCTGAGCAGAAAGACGCTGTCCCTTGATAATATAAAAGTCGTAGTGCTGGACGAAGCCGATGAAATGCTGGACATGGGATTTATCGATGACATTGAATCGATTCTCCAGGCCACTCCCGAGAGGAGGCAGACTCTTCTTTTTTCCGCCACGATGCCGGATGAGATCAGGCGGTTGGCCAGGAAATATTTACACAACCCGGAATATATCACAGTCAGCAAACAAAACTTGACTGTGCCTCTGATCGAACAGGTATATTACGAAACCAGGGAACCCAACAAACTGGAAAGCCTGTGCCGCATCCTGGATTCAATGACTGTTACGCTCTCCATCATTTTTTGCAGAACAAAGCGCGGAGTGGATGAACTTGTGGCGGGGCTCCAGGCGAGGGGCTACCCCGCCGCCGCGCTGCACGGCGACCTGAGCCAGTATCAGCGAAATCATGTCATGCGTCAGTTCCGCACCGGACATATTGATTACCTGGTGGCGACAGACGTGGCAGCGCGCGGATTAGACATAGAAAATGTTTCACATGTGATCAATTATGATGTTCCCCAGGATCCCGAGTTCTATGTGCATAGAATCGGCCGGACAGGGCGAGCCGGGAAAAGCGGGGTGGCTGTTACACTGGTCAGCCCGCGTGATTACAGGCAGTTAAGGCTTATTGAGGACCTGACCAAGACACGCATCCGGCGTGAGAAACTGCCCTCCCAGGCGGACATCCACGAGCGCCAGAAAGAAGGCATCAGGGAAAAACTTCTCCATATGCTTGAAGAAGGTAAGCTGGCTTACTACCGTAATATTGTCGATTCTTTCGTTGACGAGTATGATCCCATGGACGTGGCGGCCGCCGCCTTGAAACTTTCGCTTAACCTTGACGAGGGCAGCGAAGACCTGATTGTGGAGTCCTTCGGCAATACAGGCGCCCGCCCCGGCATGACCAGGCTCTTCATGACCATCGGCAGAAAAGATAACATCTCCACCGCCGATCTGGTAAGGGCTATAGCTGAAGAGACGGGTATTTCTGAGAGCAGCATCGGCAACATAAATATTTATGAGAAATTCGCCTTTGTGGAGGTTACGGAGGAATGGGCCAGCCGCGTGATAAACTGCCTGCACCACCGCAGGATAAGGGGGCGCCGTGTCAGCGTCGAGCCGGCGCGCGGCAGAAATTAAAAAAATATATATTGACAGCAACCAGAAATAACCATTATAATGAAATAAAAACGAACAGGTGTTCTGTTTTGTAGAAATGGGGAGGGAAAATCATTGTCGGATAAACAAAAAGCGTTAGATTTAGCTCTGACTCAAATTGAGAGGCAGTTCGGAAAAGGTTCAATTATGAAACTGGGTTCGTCGGCCGCTAAAATGAACATCGAAGTAATTCCGAGCGGCGCTCTTGCTCTGGATATAGCCCTGGGGGTGGGCGGGGTGCCGCGCGGGCGGGTAATTGAAATATTTGGCCCGGAATCTTCCGGTAAAACCACGGTCGCCCTCCACATTATCGCAGAGGCTCAGAAAACGGGCGGCACGGCGGCCTTTATTGATGCCGAACACGCCCTTGATCCGACCTATGCCATGAATTTAGGCGTGGATATAGAAAACCTCCTGGTTTCCCAACCTGATACAGGCGAGCAGGCCCTGGAAATTGCCGAGGCGCTTGTGCGCAGTGGAGCCATTGATGTTATTGTAGTGGACAGCGTTGCCGCGCTGGTGCCCCGCGCGGAAATCGAAGGAGAAATGGGCGACGCCCATGTCGGCCTGCAGGCCCGCCTGATGTCCCAGGCGCTGCGCAAGCTTACCGGCGCTATAAGCAGGTCAAGAACAACAGTGATTTTTATCAACCAGATCCGTGAAAAGGTGGGAGTAATTTACGGTTCACCCGAAACGACCACAGGAGGGCGGGCCCTCAAGTTTTACGCTACTATGCGGCTTGAGGTGCGCAAGCAGGAAAACATAAAACAGGGAACGGATATCATTGGCAGCCGCACGCGGGCCAAGGTAGTAAAGAATAAAGTTGCTCCGCCGTTTAAAGTTGCTGATTTCGATATAATGTACGGTACCGGTATATCCAAAGAAGGCAGCATCCTGGATGTTGCCGCGGAAATGAACATCATCAGCAAAAGCGGCGCCTGGTATTCTTACGGGGAGGACAGACTTGGCCAGGGCAGGGAAAACGTAAAGGAATACCTCAAAGAGCACTCCGGCCTGACAAGCGAAATCGAGCAGAAAGTCCGCCTTGCCCTGAACATGGCGGGCGCAAAAGAGGCGCACGTACAGGTGGTTCCGGCTAAAGACGACGAAGCCAAGTGAAAAGTGAAATAGACCGGGCCAGGTTATACGCCTATAAGCTTATTGATTACCGTCCCCGTTCAGAGCGCGAAATTAAACGGCGCCTGGAACAAAAAGGTTATTCCAGGGAAATTATCGATACCGTCACAGAGTTGCTGGTGCGGCTGGGTTATATTGAAGACAAGGCTTTTGCCCGCTATTGGATTGCGTGTAAAGCAGGTGTTAAGGGCAGCTATGGATTGCGGCGGGATCTACTGGATAAAGGCATCGATATTGCTGTCATCGATGAGGCCATGTCAGATTATGGCCCTGAAGCTGAATACAACACCGCATTGAAATTGGCATCAAAAAAGATTAAAATCAGCGGCGGCACTTGCCCTTATCCCCGCCTGGCCGGTTTTCTTAATCGCAGGGGGTTCTCCTATGGTGTTATTAACAGGGTATGTGCGGAGCTTGGGGGCGCGGTGATGTATAAAACCGTCAGCCTTGACAGCATTATAAAAAACCTGTACAATTAAGATTGGGAGAAAATAGAATTGTATACTACTGTGTACGGGTTTTATTATAGATAAAATCCAATATTGTCGGGAGGTAGGAGTTTGGCGCGTTTTTCGGCCAGACTTTTAGATGGCGCTCATTTTGGGGTGCATATTTTCCTTACCTGGTACTGGACAAGTATATAAGTAGTATCAGTATATTTTCTACCGAGTTTACTCGGTGTTTTTTTTGTTATTGATTTTTATATTACTACAGTAAGGGAGGTGAGTTGATTGGATTTCAGCACGGTTATCATTATTATCATATCCGCGCTGGTAACTTTTGTTTTGGGATACTTTTTAAGGAAATACCTGGCAGAAGCCAAGATTATCTCTGCCGAGGCCGAAGCAAAGAAAATAATTGAAGAGGCCGACAAAGGAGCGGAAGCCAGAAAAAGAGAGGCTGTTCTCGAAGCCAAGGAAGAAGTGTTAAAACTCCGTAATGAAGTAGAAAGGGAGAACCGAGAACGCAGATCAGAGCTGCAAAGACTTGAACGTCGTCTGGTACAAAAGGAAGAAACCTTGGACCGCAAGGTTGATTCCATTGAAAAAAAGGAAGAAGATCTAAACAAGAAAGATGCGGAGATCGAGGCTGTTAAGGCAAAACTGTCGGACGTCTATAAACGGCAGTTAATTGAGCTTGAACGGATATCAGGTTTGACCTCCGAGGAGGCAAAGCAGATCCTGCTGGCTGATATTGAAAAAGAAATCCAGCATGAAGCGGCCATGTTGATAAAAGACATTGAGAATAAAGCCAAGGAAGAGGGAGAAAAACGGGCCCGTGATATAATTTCCCTGGCTATTCAAAGATGTGCAGCAGATCATGTGGCCGAAGCTACCGTGGCGGTTATACCGCTGCCAAGCGATGAAATGAAAGGCCGTATTATAGGCCGCGAAGGCAGGAATATAAGGGCTTTTGAAACGCTGACCGGTATAGATTTAATAATCGATGATACACCGGAAGCAGTCATTTTATCAGGGTTTGACCCGATCCGCAGGGAAGTGGCCAGGATTGCCCTGGAGAAGTTGATTGTTGACGGCAGGATCCACCCGGCCCGCATAGAAGAGATGGTTGAAAAGGCACAAAAGGAAGTAAATACACAGATCCGCGAAGCAGGTGAGCAGGCTTCCTTTGAGACTGGTGTGCACGGGCTTCATCCCGAGATTATAACCCTCCTGGGACGGCTTAAATTCCGTACAAGTTACGGGCAAAATGTTTTGAAGCACTCTATCGAAGTTGCCCACCTGGCTGGCTTAATGGCTGCGGAATTAGGTGTGGATATCCAGGTGGCCAAAAGAGCCGGTCTGCTGCACGACCTGGGAAAATCAGTGGACCACGAAGTGGAAGGTCCTCATGTCACTATTGGTGTTGATCTCGCCAAGAAATACAAGGAGACCTATGAAGTTATTCATGCCATAGCCGCCCACCACGGGGATGAAGAGCCCAAGACAATTATCGCTGTTCTCGTTCAAGCCGCCGACGCTGTATCAGCGGCAAGACCGGGCGCGCGCAGGGAGACCCTGGAATCATATATTAAACGGTTAACAAAACTTGAGGAAATAGCCAGTTCATTCGATGGTGTAGAAAAATCTTTCGCCATTCAGGCCGGCCGTGAAGTAAGGATTATGGTTAAGCCGGATAAGATAGACGATTTAGCTGCTGTTCGCCTGGTGCGTGAAATTGCTAAAAGGATTGAAAATGAACTGGATTATCCCGGCCAGATAAAAGTTGTTATTATCCGGGAAACCAGAGTAGTAGAATATGCCAAATAAATGATATGACAATAAAACAGGTTGCGCCTTTGGGGCATACCGGTTGAGGAAGAACGCACATTTTCTCGCGGGTATGTCCCCTTATTTATGGCGTGTTGTTTTTTCCGTGACTTCTCATCGCAGCCAAAATTGATTTTATATGGAAGAATTTTTTAGGAGGCTCCAGTTTAAAAAAGCAGGAATAACGTTTATAAAACAGAATCACTAATTATTCGGCAGGTTTTTTAAGGAAGGTGTCAGCATGGGATTAAGTTATAAAGGCGGCAGGGAAGAACTAACAGACAGTGTAGGCCTGTTGATTTCGATACTGGTGCGTTATCCGGAAGTATCCACCATCAACTTTGATCCGGAAAAACAGTTATTGAAGTTTACATTTATATACTCGCAGGTATTAGGGGATAATGAGCTTGCCTGTTTAAAAGCGAAGCTTTCTGACAGTATTGAAGCATACAACCTGTTAGAAGGGAAAGAAACCCTTTTGATTGCGATAAACCACAATGTTTGTGACAACCTGACCATGATTGAGGTGCAGCGTGACGTGCAGTCTCTCGCCCAGGAGGAAATAACCCTCATAGTGGAGTTGTTCCGCCAGTACCTCAATTCCAAACTCGTAACCGAAGAAAACGAGCGTCTGATCGAAGAAGACATTATCGCCCAGGAAGAAATGATCGAACATATGCTGCAATGCATAAAAGGATCGGCAGAGAACAAATATCTTTTTGCCTTTAGGGAAGAAGGCAGGGTTTTGGTTTTCAACAAGTAACAGGAGGTCAAATACTTGCGCCTGCTGGCAATCGGTGATATAGTGGGGCGTCCCGGCCGCCGTGCGGTAAAGGCTAATGTAAGCAGTCTAAGAAAAGAGTTCAACCTGGATTTTGTCATAGCAAACGGCGAAAATGCCGCCGGAGGCAAGGGTATTACGGAAGATACTGCCCGGGAACTGTTTTCATACGGCGTGGATGTGCTTACCATGGGCAATCACGTATGGAATAAAAGGGATGCATTTGAATATATAGACAGGGAAACAAAAATTGTCAGGCCCGCCAATTATCCGCCGGGTGCGCCAGGCCTTGGCTGGGCAGTATATAATGCGCCGGGGAATATTGTGATTGGTGTGATTAATCTTGCCGGGCGGGTTTTTCAAGAGGCTTTAGACTGTCCTTTCCGCAAGGCTGATGAGATCATATCAAGAATAAATGGGAAAACCAAAATATTAATTGTTGACTTTCATGCGGAAGCCACCTCAGAAAAAGCAGCTATGGGATGGTACCTGTCGGGGCGCGTTTCAGCCGTAGTCGGCACTCATACGCATGTTCAAACAGCGGATGATAGGATTCTGCCCGGTGGAACAGCTTATATAACCGACCTTGGTATGACAGGACCTTGGGATTCAGTAATCGGGGTGAAGAAGGAAGTTGCTATCAAAAAGTTCACCACCCAAATTCCCCAGCATTTTGAGGTAGCCACAGGACTCTATCAATTTAACGGCGCCGTTATAGAAATCGAAGAAAATACAGGCGAGGCTGTTTATATTAAACGCATACAAAACTTCGAGTGAGGGTTAAATAGTAAGAATATTATGATATTACAAAAATATTTGAGGTCATTTGAAAGGAATTTTTTAGCGGTTAGCGAAATATATTTTCATACAGGGAGATCAGGAGTTCAAGTTTATACAAAGTAATGAAGGAGGTTTTTCGCAAATGGAAGTATTAAAGGTTTCAGCAAAGTCCAACCCAAACTCTGTTGCTGGCGCCCTGGCAGGTGTACTCCGTGAGCGGGGCTGCGCTGAAATGCAAGCGATTGGTGCGGGTGCGCTTAACCAGGCTGTGAAAGCTGTAGCGATAGCCAGAGGGTTTGTAGCACCCAGCGGAGTAGACCTGATCTGTATTCCGGCATTTACCGACATAATTATCGACGGGGAAGAAAGGACCGCCATCAAGCTTATTGTGGAACCGAGATAATCAGTTAATAAATAAATAATAAATACAAAACCTGTTTATTATTATTAATAAACGGGTTTTATTTTTGGCCCTGCAGTGAATTAATAAGTTTAGTCAAATATATTTTAAAAGGTATAAGCAGGTTTTAAAATAAAATACGTCGAAAAAATTAGGGGTGATCAATAATGTCAGTAGATTTGCATATTCACACCACCTACTCCGATGGCGGCAGCACACCGGAAGAAATTGTCGGGATGGCAAAATCTATCGGGCTTGAAGCCATAGCCATAACTGATCATGACACCCTTGAAGGCATTGAACCAGCTTTACGAGCCGGCCTTTCAAGCGGCATTGAAGTGTTACCGGGCATCGAGCTGGGATCATACTGCCAGGGAGAAGAAATTCATATTCTTGGTTACCTGGTAGAACTGAATAACCGCATATTTATGGAGAAGCTTGCTTTTTTGCGTGAAACAAGGGTTTACCGCATGGAAAGGATGGTTGAAAAGCTGCGGGAACTTGGTTTTCCCGTAAATATAGAAATGATCACCGGCCTTTCAGGACCAGGTTCGGTGGGCAGGCCCCATTTGGCCGCGGCCCTGATTAAAATTGGCGTGGTGGCAACAGTATTTGAGGCGTTTGACAGGTATATCGGCGCGGGAAGACCCGCCTACGTACCAAGGTATAAAATGGAGCCGGTTGAGGCAGTCGCTTTAATCAAAACCGCAGGCGGCGCGCCTGTCCTTGCACATCCCGGCCTGAACAAAATGGACCATTTATTGGGGGACTTAATTAAGGCCGGCCTGGATGGCATCGAGGTATACCATCCGTCTCATACTGCAGAACTGTCAAACTATTATCTGCAGATCGCCAGGCAAAACGGCCTGACAGCCACCGGAGGGTCGGACTATCACAGTCCGGGACATAAGGAAGGAAGCAGGTTTGGAATAGTCACTGTTTCCTACAACGTGGTGGAGGAACTCAAAAAAAGAGTAAATAAAACAAAGTGACAGAATTAATAACCGGGAGGTCGGCATGAAAAAGGCAAAGCGCATGGACAGTCTGTCCTCGGGAATATTTAACGATATGGATGAGAAAAAGAAGATATTTGAATCAAAAGGCATCGAGGTAATCAACCTTAGCGTGGGCAGCCCCGACCTTCCTCCGGCCCCTCATATAATAGAAGCCCTGCGGAATTCCGTCGGGAATCCCTTGAATTATTCATATTCTTTAGGAGGTACGCTCCGCCTTTACGAGGCGGTGGCGGGCTGGTATAAAAAACGATTTAATGTTGATCTTAATCCGGAAAATGAAATACTGGCCCTTATGGGATCACAGGACGGGCTGGCCCATCTGGCCATGGCTTATATCGACCCGGGGGATATTGCGCTGATACCGGATCCCGGTTATCCTATTTACGGCTTTAGCATATTGATGGCGCAGGGAGAAATTTACCCCGTTCCGCTTCTGGCTGAAAATGGCTTTCTGCCTGATTTATCCTCTATTCCAGAACATATTGCAAAAAAATCGAAAATGATCTGGATCAATTATCCGAACAACCCGACTGCCGCTTCGGCAAACAGCGGTTTTTTCCGGCGTGTGGTTGATTTTGCCCGCAAGTATGATGTTTTGGTTTGCCATGACGTGGCCTATGCCGAACTGGCCTATGACAACTTTAAGCCGATGAGCTTTCTGGAGGTCGAGGGCGCCAAAGAAGTGGGGGTAGAGTTTTACTCTCTGTCAAAAACCTACAACATGGCCGGCTGCAGGATCGGTTTTGTGGTAGGCAACAGGGAGGTTGTTTCCAACCTTGCATTAATAAAATCGAACATAGATTACGGTGTTTTTTTCGCGGTGCAGGAAGCCGGGATTGCAGCCCTTAACGGTCCCCAGGATTGTGTCGCCGATACGGCCAGGACCTACCAGCGGCGGAGAGACGTGCTGGTTGACGGTTTGGCTGAAATTGGCTGGGTTATACCCAAGCCCAGCGCGTCAATGTTCATCTGGGCGCCCCTGCCCCCGGGATATACGACCTCCAGCGATTTTGTCTCGGACCTGTTGGAGAAAGCGGGAGTCGTGGTCATACCCGGAGACGCTTTTGGCAGGCAGGGCGAGGGTTACGTAAGGATTGCCATGGTAAAAGACGAAAAGGTGCTGGCTGAAGCCGTCGAAAGGATTAGCCGGAACTTTTCTTTCAAGTAACTTAGAAATCAATACGCTAATTAATTATCATCAGAGGAGAATTAGCTTTGTTTTTATAACCCCAGTATTCATAATAAATGCCGAGAAACCGGCTTGTTATTTTTGATATATTGGTTCAATGGGTTCCACTTTTATCATATAGCAAATATCATTTATCTACGTATTGAAAATATTATAAATGTAAGGATGAATCCCCTGGAAAATAACCATGGGATTTTTTATCGCTCAGCATACGCTGCAATATAGACCTCAAAGCAAACAAAATCGTATTCGGTTGGCCTCCTTCAGGCACCTGGTGCTTTCAACCATCCATACCAACGACGCGCCGGGAGCTGTCACCAGGCTTATTAATATGGGGATAGCCCCAAGCATTATTTAAATCCTGTAAATTTAGTAATCCTGTAAATCCTGTCAATTTATTTTAATTTATTTTTCAAGGTGCAGGGGGTAAAAGATTATTTAAGTCATATCACAATCGTCTATTTAACTGGCGCCCGGCATATACTATGAGGGGAATGCCCGGTGAGGTGATGTGCGTGCATGACAGGACCGACCTGCCTTATTTGAAAGCAAGGGTACAGGAACTTGAAGAAAAAGTGGAGCAGCTCAGGTTAAGCCGGCGGGTGCTGATGAACTTGATTGATAAGATAGAGAAGGACAAAATGGGATTTCTGAACCGGCTTGAAAAGGAAAACCGTAAACTGCACCAGGACAATTATCGCTACGCCAAATGGCTGCTCCATAAAAACCGACAGATTGTTGAGCTGGAGTCAAAACTGCAGGATACAAACTCCCGCAATTCATCAAAATAGTAACTTATCCACAATTTTATACACAATATTTTAGCAACTGTTAATATTGTTATAATATTACAACAATTTATTAATCTCGACATATTAGACCTTAAGGGTCTTTTTTTTGATATTATTTCGACTAAAACCGAATATCAACAAAAGAGAATAAAGATAAATAAACAGTATCCTGAAGGATTTTATACAAAAATCATAGAATAATATAAAGATAATCCAGGTTCCACAGGTGCCACCATGTTTGGCAAACAGGGGAATCAGGTACAAGCCTGAGCGGTCCCGCCACTGTAACCGGTCTGGTGTGAGACAAATACGCATTTCTTGTGAATAGAAACTTGCTATTGTCCGGAAAATGACCGGGAGCCAGGATACCTGTCTGTGGATTCCAGCCGGAAGTCCTTCGCGGCAAGGGGACGGCGGGTAATATCGCCCGATGTTTCTCCCCGGCCCGAAGGCCGGGTATTTTTGCGTTACGGGTGGGTGAGCCGTGAAAGGGAAACTGATATTGGTTCTGGGCGGTTCGCGCAGCGGCAAAAGTGAGTTTGCTGAAAAAATTGCGGAACGTACCGGAAAAAGGATGACATATATTGCCACGGCGGCGGTCCGCGATGAGGAAATGGCGGAAAGGGTAAAACTTCACCAAAAACGCCGTCCAAATTCATGGGTGACTGTTGAAGAGGAAAAAGATGTCCTGGGGGCGCTGAGCCTGGGCGGGAAAGGTGATGTTTTTCTTCTGGACTGCGCTACCGTGTGGCTGACAAACCTGCTGTTAGAACAGCAGCCCACAGAAACTGATGCTGCGTTAGATAAAAAAGAAGCGCGGATATTAGGACAGGTTGCCGGCCTTGTAGAAACAGTGGAAAGCGGCCTTGACCTGATTGTTGTTTCCAATGAGGTCGGCCTTGGCATTGTCCCGGAACACCCTTTGGGCAGGATATTCAGGGACCTGGCGGGCAAAGCCAACCAGGTTCTGGCCTCAAAGGCTGACAGTGTATATCTGGTAGTAGCGGGGATTCCCTTAGAAATAAAAAGTGAGCGGGCAAATTTAGATTAAACGGAGTGAGCGATATCAAGGCCAGGACTATTATGATCCAGGGCACCGCGTCTCACGTGGGCAAGAGCGTGCTGGTCGCAGCGCTGTGCCGTATTTTTGTGCGAGATGGGTACCGGGTGGCTCCATTTAAATCACAAAATATGGCTTTAAACTCTTTTGTGACAAAAGACGGCGGTGAAATGGGGCGCGCCCAGGTTGTGCAGGCCGAGGCGGCCTGCGTTGACCCAAGTGTGGACATGAACCCGATTCTTTTAAAGCCCACCGGCAACGCCTCTTCGCAGGTAGTTGTGCTGGGCAGGCCCGTGGGTAATTTATCAGCCCAGCAGTATCATCTTGATTATGCCCCCAAGGCTCTGCATGTTATCGAGGAAGCGTTAAACCGGCTGCGTTCTCAGTATGATATTGTAGTTATAGAAGGAGCAGGCAGCCCGGCCGAGGTAAACCTGCAGGAGCATGAGATTGTTAACATGCGCATCGCCAGGATGGCTGACGCTCCTGTACTGCTTGCCGCCGATATAGACAAGGGGGGCGCCCTGGCCTCTGTGGTCGGCACCATGGAATTAGTTTCAGAGGAGGACCGTGCCAGAATAGCAGGTTTTATTATTAATAAATTCAGGGGAGACCTGAGCCTGTTTCAGCCCGCCGTTGATTTTCTTGAGCAGAAAACCGGCAGGACAGTCTTTGGGGTTGTGCCGTATTTCCAGGGCTTCAGGATCCAGGAGGAAGATACCATCTCTGAAGACCGAAGTGTGGCGGAGGAGGTCCTGGAGGCTGAATGGCTTGATATAGCTGTCGTCCACCTGCCTCATATATCCAACTTTACTGATTTCGATGCACTGGAAGACGAACCTGATGTCAGGCTCAGTTATGTAGGCAGGGGTAACCGGCTGGGCAGGCCTGACCTGATCATCATACCAGGCAGTAAGAATACCATTGAAGACCTGTACTTCTTAAAACGTTCCAGCCTGGCGGCCAGGATTGCCGAGCTCAACCGGGCCGGGACACCTGTGATCGGTATCTGTGGCGGGTTCCAGATGCTGGGCAGCGAATTGAATGACCCGCTGCATACAGAATCGGAAATTCCGAGAATGGAAGGACTGGGACTTCTGAATATATCGACGACGTTTTTCAGTGAAAAAGTTACCACCCAGGTGGAAGCGGAAGCAGTGGGAGAAGGACTGCTGCTCGAAGGGGCGAAAGGCAGCCGGGTCACCGGTTACGAGATACACATGGGCAAGACCGAACTGGCTCCTGATGTATACCCCGCTTTCAGGATAATTGAGAGCTCAGGCAAAAATATCAACGCGCCGGACGGTGCTGTCAGCCGGGACGGCATGGTATTTGGCACTTATATCCACGGTATTTTTGACAGCAGCGGGTTCAGGAGGCAGGTACTCAATAACCTCCGCGTGAAAAAGGGTTTAATGCCTCTGTCAGCGGCCGGATCAATAACGGCATTTGAGCAGCGCAATAAAGACCTGGACAAGCTAGCTGCCGTTGTAAGAGGCAGTTTAGATATGGATAAGATCTATGCCATCATGGGGATTAAATAATATGCAACGGACCGGTTAATCAATTATGCTGCAGGATACAGGTTTGTTTGTGCTAACGGCATTTCTTTTAGATTTGCTGGTGGGGGATCCCCGCTGGATTCCTCACCCGGTAGTGCTGATAGGTAAGGCCATTGAAAAATTGGAGCGCTTGTCCCGCCGCATTTCCCAAAATGCTGCTGCTCTTAAAATTACCGGCGTTTTAACTGCCGCGATCATAGTAGCCGGAAGCTGGGGCCTGACCTGGCTGCTGTTGCGGTGGGTATTTAATTTGAATTACTGGGCCGGCGCGATTTTGTCTATTTGGCTTATTTCAACTACCATAGCGGCACGCGGGCTGGCGGGGGCGTCCGGGGAAATATATATCCTGCTGAAAAACGGAAATTTGGCTGAGGCCCGCCGCAAGGTGGGCATGATAGTTGGCCGGGACACCGGCAATATGGAGTCAGGCTGCGTGATCAGGGCTTCAGTTGAAACGGTGGCTGAAAACATTGTTGACGGTGTCGTGGCGCCTCTTTTCTACGCCTTCATCGGCGGCGCCCCCCTGGCTATGGCTTACCGGGCCGTTAACACTCTGGACTCGATGCTGGGTTATAAAAATGAACGCTATATTAATTTTGGCATGGCCTCGGCGCGGCTGGACGACATCGCCAATTACATACCTGCCCGGCTGACCGGGCTGTTTTTGCTGGCAGCCGCCTGGCTGCTCAGGATGGACGCCAAAGGATCCCTGGGTGCGATATTAAGGGATGCTTCAAGTCATCCCAGCCCTAACAGTGGCATCCCTGAAGCGGCAGTTGCCGGGGCGCTGGGGGTGCGGCTGGGAGGAATGAATTATTACAATGGCTGCGGCTCTTTCAGGGCTTATATGGGGAAGGACCTTACCCCCCTGGATCCGGGTCATATTAAACAAACAGTGAGATTGATGTACCTGTCTTCACTTATAGCGGTCCTGACCGGGGTATTGATTTCTTATCTCCTGAACCGGCTCATGTAAAGACAAAAGAATTCAAGCTTGAAACTTACTGTATTTGTTGCCTTCGCAGAAAGGGATGAATATATTTATTGAAAAGCCTTTTATTCGCATTGCAGCACTTAACCAGGCTGCCCCTGCCGGGCGTCTCTTTTGACGAGGTTTCCTGCGGCCGCGCCACTGCGTTTTTCCCCCTGGCAGGGTCTTTAATAGGTGCTGTAGCGGCGGCATTGGTTTGGGCGGGAGATCCGTATCTGACGCATCAACTGCAGGCTGCTCTTTTAATTGTGTTAATGGTTGTCCTGACCGGCGGGATCCACCTGGATGGTTTTATGGACAGCATCGACGGTTTGTTCAGCGGCCGGCCGCGGGAAAGAAAACTGGAGATTATGCGGGACAGCCGGGTAGGGGCTTTCGGGGTGATTGGAGCTATCTGTCTGCTGCTGACTAAATTCAGCCTGCTGGCGGGAATCAACAGCGATGCTTTGATTAAGCTGCTGGTAGTAATACCTTCGATAAGCCGCTGGAATATGACTCTCTCAATATACATTTTCCCCTACGCCAGGCAGGAAGGGCTTGGTACAATCTATAAGAAATACTGTGGTGTGAAGGAACTGCTTTTAGCAACTGTTTTAGCGGGCGCGGCCGCAGTGCTGGTGCTTGGACTATACGGGGTGCTGCTGATGGCTGCCGGCGGTGTGTTCGCGTACCTGACCGGAAGAAAGGTCAGCAAGGAATTAGGCGGCCTCACAGGTGATATATACGGATTTATCAATGAGCTGAGCGAGGTCTTGCTGCTGCTGGC
>CAZPXL010000021.1:8508-16152 GCA_964591005.1 uncultured Eubacteriales bacterium | reverse complement strand
ATTGTTGTAGAGTCCCTGGAGATGAAGAGGGGTATCCCCAACCCGGCCGCCCTGTTCAAGCTGCTCCGCCTGCTGCGCTCCGGCCGCCCTGATGTCGTGCACTGCCACATGTTTCACGCCAACCTGCTGGGTAGAATTTCACGCAAGCCGGCAGGCGTGCCCGTACTCATTTCAACTATTCATAATATGTATGAGGGAGCCCGCTGGCGGGAACTCGCCAACCGGTACAGTGCTCCCCTGTCTGACGTTACCACCATCATCAGCCGGAAATCAGCAGAGCGCATGATCAGGGTGGGCGCCATCTCCAGGGATAGGCTCAAGGTTATCCCCAATGGTGTTGATACAGTGCGGTATTACCGCAGCGAGGCGGCAAGGAGGGAACTTCGCGGCAAGCTTAACGCGGGTGACTCTTTTATCTGGCTGGCGGTGGGCAGGTTCGCGGAGGCCAAGGACCATGCCAACATGATCAGGGCGTACCACCGCGCCAGGCAGGTCAGGGATGACGTTCTCCTGCTGCTGGCCGGAGAGGGCGGTATGAGGAAGCAGGCGGAAGATCTGGCTGAGGAACTTGGATTAACTGGCCAGGTGAAGTTCCTGGGGGTGAGGAGCGACATACCGGGACTGATGAGCGCGGCTGACGCTTACCTGATGTCGTCTTCCTGGGAAGGCATGCCGCTGGTTCTGCTGGAGGCCGCTTCCTGCCGGCTGCCGGTTGTTGCCACAGATGTAGGCGGAAATTCCGAGGTAGTTGTTGAAGGGAAAACCGGGTTTCTGGTCCCGCCAAAAGACCCGGAAAAACTGGCTGCGGCCATGATCAGGCTGATGGGTCTTTCAGATACAGACCGGCAGGCCATGGGGAGAGCCGGAAGGGAATATGTGGAGGAACATTACAGCCTGGACCGGATCATGGACAGGTGGGAAGAATTGTATTATGAACTCATTAATAAAAAGGAAAAATAAGCTCCATTTTGCACAGCCCCCTCGGCGTGGGTTTCAGGTTTTGACGGCCTGAATGCCCGAGGGGGCGCTTTGATGTATTTTGGGGATAATTATTATTAAACAGGTTTTACAAGGTCCGGCAGTTTACCACCTGTCCCAGAGGCCGCTGGATTCAACAACACTCCAGTCGTTGGACTCAAGCTTCTCCAGAGTTATAAGGGACCCCTTACAGTTGGACTGAACCGCGCCGGAATCGTAGGGAAGAAACTTTCCACCGCCGGATGCTTTGATCACCAGTGCCTGGTCGCTCTCCACAACTGCTTTTACAACAGATCCGGGCCTGTACTTGGAGTCGTCCAGGGTTAGAAGAACTTCACTGGAGGAACCGGTGCTGCGCACAACTCTGGTCCCCTGCATGGTATCCCACGGTCCGAGCGTGCTGTTATTTTTTTTATCATTGTATGAAACTACATCTGTATCAATTTTCGCGAAGAAGTTGCCGAAATTGGCAATCCGGTTCGAAGCGTTATTGCGAATCTTAAAATACATATTCTTGCTCATGTTGTACAGGTGTCTTGACGAGGTATAACTGTAGATAGTATAACCGCTGCCTTCAACTGTAAGGTCCAGATAAGCCTCAGGGCTGCCCTTGATCAACTGTTCGTCCGTTGTGTCGTGTCCCACCGCGATCGCCGGTTTGTTGTCAGACCGGATCCTGCCGCTGATGTTTAAAATTGTGCCGCCACCGATCTCTCTCAGAATTATTCCGGAAGAACGGTGTTCGTAACCCTCAAGGCCGCGGATATCGATTTTCATTTGTTTCGTCCTGTCTCTGCAGCCGCCGATAAACAGCACATGCTGGTCGCCGCTGCTTTTTATACCTGATACACTGATCCTGCTTTCTATATCTGTGGCGCCGAAACGGGGATAAATCTGAAGCGCCGCACCCTGGTTATTTATACTTTCCAGGTTAACAATATCTACCGAGTAAATATAGTGATCCTGGTTCGGTTCTATATCGATGGCCGCGCCGGGTTTCGTGCCGCGGGTATTGCTGACCTTGATGTCTGATATTTGAATGTCTGAGCCGGATATTACCGAGATGCCCTGACGCCTGTTGTTTTCCAGCGTTACATCCTTGATCAGGATACTCCGCGGATATCCCTCAGTTCCCGGATAGGCAAGGTAGATGCCGTCCCCCCCGGAACCGGAAATTTTCCCGCCTTTGACGCTGCATCCTTCGCAGCGGTTCAAGCTCAGGACATGCCTGTGTTCGCCGCTGGTGTACAGTTCCTTATTGCGGTGTATTTCCGCGCTGCGGGCGATGATATGGCAGTTTGTGGAACCATCGGTAATCCTGATAAAGGGTTGGTAAAGCTCCTCGGGCACGCTGTCGATCATCTGAAGAACTGCTCCCGGCTCAAGCAGCAGGGTTACGTTGTGACAATTAAAGAGCCCAAACCTCCTGCTCATGTATTTGGCCGCGGGGAAGCGGACAACCCCGCCGCCCCTGCTGTTAACATAGTCTATAGCAGCTGTAATGGCTTTTGAATCGTCAGTAACCCCGTCCCCTTTCGCGCTGAATTCTTTAATACTGATCACCAGAGATTTCTGGAGATCGCCATTTTGAGCCGGATTAGCTGGCGAATATGGTTTTTCAGCGCTGATTTTTTGTTCCGGCGTTGCACCCCAGCTCAACAGTTCAAACCTGTGAGCGGTACCGCCGGCGGCAATACTCAGTAATAAAACAGGGATTAACATGACGCTGAAAACAGTTTTTTTTGCCGACTGCCATGTCTTTACCGGTTTCATTGAAATCTCCCCTTTAGTGCACAATTATTATTTTAAGATCCATATCAATGATATGATAATATCTGGTAATTTATTAAAAATATAGCCTGAAAAAGAATTAAAATTTATGGCAAATATTGTTTTACAACCGGTACGGTTCAAGTTCTTCGGTCCGGCGCATTAAAGCGCCGGGCTTTTTTTGTCCGGTTGCGGTGACTCATACCAAATCAGGATGTTACTGTCAGATTTTAACTACAGGAGATAATACGAAAATTGTCGAATTGAGTCAAAATTGATTGGACATGTTTCCAGAACCTTATTGTTTCCGGTTACCAGTTCCCCCGTGACAGAAAAGCACTCAACAAGGAGGAGGATTACCGGATGTATAAGCGGATTACCAGTATAATCCTTATGGTAGCCATGGTAGCAGTGATGCTGACGGGCCTGTCCATGGTAGATGCCGCGGATATTTACGCGGCAGATCAATATGTTTCCGTCACATCCCCGCCATATAAAGCCACGGGCAACGGCACAACAGACGATACAGCGGCTATTCAAAAAGCGCTGAGCTCCGGCAAAAACATTTATTTCCCGGACGGCACCTACCTGGTGGACGCGGTAAAGGGGTTAAAGCCGGTCAGTGACCAGAAGATTTATCTTGCGGATAACGCCGTAATCAAGGCCAAGCCCAACAGTTCCAGCAACTACAGTATCTTTAACATTTATGACAAGCAGAATGTCAGGATTGAAGGAGGCACCGTCCAGGGTGAGCGCTACAGCCACAGCGGCACCACAGGTGAGTGGGGCTATGGGATAGAAATCAGAGGCGGCAAGGACATCGTAATTAAGTACGTCACTGTTAAGGACTGCTGGGGAGACGGCATTTACGTGGGTAAGAGCAACAGCAGCAGCGGTGAGAATGTTCAGATCATAAACTCCGTTTCTATCGGCAACCGCAGCAACGGTATCAAGTTGGACATGTCCCCTAACAATCTGGTGGAAGGAAATACACTGAAGGGGAACGGGACTTACGGTGTCTGGGTTAACAACACGGACAACGTATCCGTGAAGGGAAACCAGATAACTGAGAACAACTGGCACGGGATTAGAGTGCTGCAGTCGCGCAACTGCACATTAACCCAAAACACCCTGACCGCCAACGGCCAGGCCGGAAACAACGCTTACGACAACATCAGCCTGGAATACAACTCCGACAGCAACATAGTGCAGGAAAACGTCTGCCGGATGGGGACGCTGTCCAACAAGTCCCGCTACGGCGTGAATATTGCCGTCAATACCAATGATAACAACCAGATACTATATAACGACCTTGTCGGTTCGGGTGTGTCAGGCGAACTGAGAGACGCCGGCACCGGCACAGTCCTGACCGGAAACAAGCTGACTGATGAGCCCGATCCGGGCACCGATCCTGGGACGGATCCGGGCACTGACCCCGGAACCGACCCGGGTACCGACCCTGGGACGCCTGCGGACCAATATGTATCCGTCACGTCCGAGCCGTTTAAAGCCACGGGCAACGGCGCAACGGACGATACAGCGGCCATTCAGGCAGCGCTGAGCTCCGGCAAAAACATTTATTTCCCGGACGGCACCTACCTGGTGGACGCGGTAAAGGGGTTAAAGCCGGTCAGTGACCAGAAGATTTATCTTGCGGATAACGCCGTAATCAAGGCCAAGCCCAACAGTTCCAGCAACTACAGTATCTTTAACATTTATGACAAGCAGAATGTCAGGATTGAAGGAGGCACCGTCCAGGGTGAGCGCTACAGCCACAGCGGCACCACAGGTGAGTGGGGCTATGGGATAGAAATCAGAGGCGGCAAGGACATCGTAATTAAGTACGTCACTGTTAAGGACTGCTGGGGAGACGGCATTTACGTGGGTAAGAGCAACAGCAGCAGCGGTGAGAATGTTCAGATCATAAACTCCGTTTCTATCGGCAACCGCAGCAACGGTATCAAGTTGGACATGTCCCCTAACAATCTGGTGGAAGGAAATACACTGAAGGGGAACGGGACTTACGGTGTCTGGGTTAACAACACGGACAACGTATCCGTGAAGGGAAACCAGATAACTGAGAACAACTGGCACGGGATTAGAGTGCTGCAGTCGCGCAACTGCACATTAACCCAAAACACCCTGACCGCCAACGGCCAGGCCGGAAACAACGCTTACGACAACATCAGCCTGGAATACAACTCCGACAGCAACATAGTGCAGGAAAACGTCTGCCGGATGGGGACGCTGTCCAACAAGTCCCGCTACGGCGTGAATATTGCCGTCAATACCAATGATAACAACCAGATACTATATAACGACCTTGTCGGTTCGGGTGTGTCAGGCGAACTGAGAGACGCCGGCACCGGCACAGTCCTGACCGGAAACAAGCTGACTGATGAGCCCGATCCTGGCACCGACCCCGGGACGGATCCTGGCACCGACCCCGGGACGGATCCTGGCACCGACCCTGGGACGGATCCGGGCACTGACCCCGGCACCGATCCGGGCACTGACCCCGGCACCGACCCGGGTACCGACCCTGGCACTGATCCCGGCACTACGCCAACTGATGGATCTGTATCCGTCAAGTCCGCTCCTTATTACGCTCAGGGCAACGGCACTGCGGACGATACCGCAGCCATCCAAAAAGCGCTGAGTTCCGGCAGCGATGTCTATATACCGGACGGCATCTACCTGGTGGACGCGGTTGTAGGATTGAAGCCGGTTAACGATCAGAAGATTACCCTTTCGGCTAACGCCGTAATCAAGGCCAAGCCAAACAGTGCTGGGTCCTACAATGTCTTCAACATTTACGACAAGCAGAATGTTACCATTGAAGGCGGCACTATCCTGGGAGAGCGCTACAGCCACAGCGGCACCTCGGGCGAGTGGGGCAACGGCATCGGTATTAGAGGTGGCAAGTACGTCGTTATTAAGAACGTCACTGTCAAGGACTGCTGGGGAGACGGCATCTATGTAGGGAAAGGCAGCTATACCAGTGAAAATATCCAGATCCTGAACAGCATCTGCGACGGCAACCGCAGGCAGGGCATTTCCATAGTCTCCTGCAAGGGAGCCCTGGTGCAGGGGTGCACCCTGCGCAACACCAGGGGCACCGAGCCCCAGTCCGGTATAGACATCGAGGTTAATACTGGTGAAACTGTCAGCGACATTAAAGTGGACAGCTGTACCGCTTACAATAACGCCGGAGACGGAATCCTGGCTTACGGCGGTTTCGCGACGCAAAACAACATTACCATTACCAACTGTACCTCCTACAATAACGGCAGGACGGGCATCAAGGTGGACGTATCCCCTTATACGCTGGTGGAAGGAAATACGCTGAGTGGTAACGGCACTTACGGTCTCTGGGTCAACAACACTAATAACGTTACCGTGAGAGGGAACCAGATGATCGAAAACAAGTGGCACGGAATTAGAGTGCTGCAGTCCCGCAACTGCACCATTGCTAAAAACACCCTGACCGCCAACGGCCAGGCCGGAAACAACGCATACGACAACATATGCCTTGAATACAACTCCGACAGCAACATAGTCCAGGAAAACGTCTGCCGGATGGGGACGCTGGCCAACAAGTCCCGCTACGGCGTGAATATTGCCGTCAGCACCGATGACAATAACCAGATACTCTATAACGATCTGGTCGGTTCGGGTGTATCAGGCGGCATTAGGAATGCCGGCACCGGCACGGTCCTGACCGGAAACAAGCTGTAAAAAGCATACTGAAGAAGTTGAGGAAGCCCCGCGCAATACGCGCGGGGCTTCTCTGTGGACTATTACAGGAAGTCAGGTGAGGGGAGCGGTACTCATTTAAGCCAGCAGTGCCCGGTAGGCTTCGGCCATTTTAACAGCCGTGGAAACCGCACTGATTTTTTGGGCCGACTCTCTGGCCTGGCTGCCCAGGCGGCGTCTCTGTTAAGCTCATGCCTGAATAATTCTATAGAGCGCACAACCCCGCTTACGTAGGGATAGTAGCTATCGGAAAACATGGCAATATTCATTTGAACCCTCCCGCATATTTCGCCAATCTGAATATTCGACAATATTCGACATAGATGTAAAAAGACCTGTCTTTTTCAGCTGGTACTTATAACCTTGTAAAAGCCGCCGCTCCTTTGGTTTCAGTTATAATTGTGACCAATGGAATTAAATTCCTTATCATGGAGAAAATAATCCTGATTATGCATCTTACTAACTTGTTATTTTTTTGATATAATTTACGTTTGATGAACATTATAGACTGTTAAAAAAATTAGTTATTTATTTTGTGTGTTTTAGGAGGATGGACATGCCAAAAAGAAGTGACATCAACAAAATCCTGATTATTGGGTCAGGGCCGATTGTGATTGGACAGGCCTGCGAATTTGATTATTCCGGCACCCAGGCCTGCAAAGCCCTGCGAAAGCTCGGGTACCAGATCGTCCTGGTCAATTCCAACCCGGCCACGATTATGACAGATCCGGGCATCGCGGATGTAACCTATATTGAGCCGCTGAATCTAAAAAGCCTGACCGATATTATCGCTAAAGAAAGGCCTGACGCGCTGCTACCGAATTTAGGCGGCCAGTCAGGTCTTAATTTGAGTTCCGAGCTTTACAGGGCCGGTGTCCTTGAAAAATACGGAGTCAAAGTTATAGGGGTGCAGATTGACGCCATTGAGCGCGGGGAAGACCGTATTGCCTTCAAGGAGACCATGAACCGGCTGGGCATTGATATGCCCCGCAGCGAACCGGCCTACAGCGTGGAAGAAGCTGAGAATATTGCCCTTGAGCTCGGTTATCCGGTAGTGATCCGCCCCGCTTACACCATGGGAGGCACCGGCGGCGGGCTGGTTTATAACGTTGAAGAACTGAGGACTGTCGCCAGCCGCGG
>CAZPXL010000021.1:0-8408 GCA_964591005.1 uncultured Eubacteriales bacterium | reverse complement strand
GTTGTGGAAGCCATCGAGGTTATTGGCGGAACCAATATCCAGTTTGCCCACGACCCCAAAACCGGCCGGGTGGTGATCATTGAAATTAACCCGCGTACCTCCCGCTCATCAGCCCTGGCCTCCAAGGCCACCGGTTTTCCCATCGCCCTGATCTCCTCCATGCTGGCGGCAGGCCTGACCCTGGACGAAATACCTTACTGGCGGGACGGAACACTGGACAAATATACCCCCTCCGGTGATTATGTCGTCATTAAGTTTGCCCGCTGGGCTTTTGAAAAGTTCCCCGGTTCCCTGGACAAACTGGGGACGCAGATGCGCGCTGTCGGTGAAGTGATGAGCATCGGCAAAAACTATAAAGAAGCCTTTCAGAAAGCCATTCGCTCCCTGGAGATTGGCCGTTACGGGCTGGGTTTTGCCAAAGACTTCAACCGCCGTACCCTGGACGAACTGATGGCAATGCTGGCCGAACCGACGAGTGAGCGCCAGTTCATTATGTACGAGGCACTGCGCAAAGGCGCGGATATTGAACACCTTTACCGGCTGACCCATATCAAACCTTGGTTTATTCAGCAGATGAAAGAACTGGTTTTGCTGGAAGAAGAGATCATAAAGCATAAAGGTGGGCGCCTGCCGGATGAAATACTCGTCCAGGCGAAAAAGGACGGCTTTGCTGACCGCTATTTAGCGAATCTTTTAGACCTGCCGGAAACAGAAATCCGCCGGCGGAGAATTGCTTTGGGAATGGTTGAAGGTTGGGAAGCCGTACCGGTCAGCGGCGTCGAAAACGCGGCTTACTATTTCTCCACTTATAACGCGCCGGACCAGGCTGTGTCCAGCGATAAGCAAAAAGTAATGATCCTGGGCGGAGGCCCGAACCGGATCGGCCAGGGCATAGAATTTGACTACTGCTGCGTGCATACGGCTTTCGCCCTGCGCGACCTGGGCTATGAGACCATTATCGTCAACTGCAACCCGGAAACAGTTTCCACCGACTATGATACTTCTGACAAGCTGTACTTTGAACCGCTGACAGTGGAAGACGTGTTGAGCATTTATGAAAAAGAAAAACCGCTGGGGGTAATCGTCCAGTTTGGAGGGCAGACTCCCCTGAATATCGCCGCTGAACTGGAAAAGGCAGGTGTGAAAATCCTCGGCACAACACCGGAAACGATCGACCTGGCCGAAGACCGCGACCGGTTCCGCCAGATCATGGACCAGCTCGGCATCCCCATGCCGGAATCCGGCATGGCGGTGAATATTAAGGAAGCCCTGGCCATCGCCAACCGGATCGGCTATCCCCTGATGGTCCGCCCCTCATATGTCCTGGGCGGCCGCGGTATGGAGGTCGTTTACGACGAGGAAATGCTCCGCCGTTATGTTGACGCCGCAGTCGGGGTCACGCCGGAAAGGCCGATTCTGATCGACAGGTTCCTGACAGATGCGATAGAAGCGGAAGCGGACGCCATCGCCGACGGGTCTGACGCTTTTGTGCCGGCGGTTATGGAGCATATAGAACTGGCGGGTATCCACTCCGGGGACTCAGCCTGCGTAATCCCGCCGATTAGCATACCTGAACGGCATATTGAAACCATTGTGGAATATACCAGGAAAATTGCCAGGGAGCTGAACGTGGTGGGGCTGATGAATATGCAGTACGCCATCGCTGATGACCGGGTTTACGTGCTGGAAGCCAACCCGCGGGCTTCAAGGACCGTTCCCCTGGTTTCGAAAGTCTGCAATGTTTCGATGGCCCGGATTGCCACGGAAATCATGCTGGCGGTTGAAACCGGCAAGTTTTCTTCCGTCAGGGGAATGGTCATGAAAAAGATCCCGCATTACGGGGTAAAAGAGGCGGTTTTCCCGTTTAACATGTTCCAGGAAGTCGACCCGGTGCTGGGGCCGGAGATGCGTTCCACTGGTGAAGTGCTGGGGATTGCCGGCTCATTCGGCCTGGCTTATTATAAAGCCCAGGAAGCCACCCAGACTTCCCTCCCAACATCAGGCACGGTCCTGCTCAGTGTGCCCGACCAGGACAAACCGGCCGTGCTGGAAGTGGCCAGGGAATTCGCCAAGCTTGATTTTAAAATAAAGGCGACGGCAGGGACACACAGGTATCTGAAAGAAAACGGTGTTGACTCCGAAGAGGTCAAAAAATTGTTTGAGGGCCGGCCAAATATTGTCGACGGCATAACCAACAATGAAATCAACCTGGTAATCAACACCCCTTCCGGCAAACGCAGCCAGCATGATGACTCATATATACGCAAGACAGCTATTAAAAACAAAGTTCCGTATATTACCACCCTGGCGGCGGCCCTTGCCAGCGCCAGGGGTATCGCGGCGTATAAAGAAAACAATTTTAAGAAGGACAGCGTAAAATCACTGCAGGAGTACCACGCGGATATTACCACAGAGAACTAGGAGCTAAAGCGAGTGCCGTAAAGGCAGCTCGCTTTTTTGTTCACCCGGCATGTCTGCCGACTGGAGGGCCGCGTTCCAGTCGAGGTTCTCCGCATAAATCAAAGACAGCAACCGTTATTAATTGGTTGCCGTCTGATTATGTCTGGAGCATGGAGCCATTTAAATTAGGTGGTATAGATTTAGGGCGCGGGATGAGTTACCGTTACCTCTCTTTTACTGGAGTTCCAGTCTACTTTTGCGCCCAGGTTCTCAGACACAAACCTCAGCGGCAGCATGGTCCTGCCCGGCTCAATAATAATTGGGGTCACCGCGGTGTTTGTGGAATCGATGAACTTGTATTCACCATTTACCCTGGCATAATTCTTTCCTATCCAGAGCTCCATGGTTGTTCCCTTAAGGGTGATGGTAACCTTGCGCTCTGTGTTATTCCATGCCACTTTTGCCCCGATTGCCTCGGCCACATACCTGATGGGGAGAAGAGTCCTGCTGTCTTTGATGATGGGCGCCGTATCCATGGTTTGTAACTGGTTGTCGACATAATAAGAAGTTTTTCCAACCACCAGTTTTACGATTGTCTCTGCTGCGGTGGTTGTGGCGGCAGCCTCGTTGGTATATGATGAATTGATACTGTCGGTATATGCCCTTATCCTGTAATAATACCTCGTGGTGCTGGAAAGACCGGTGTCAGTATAAGTGGTGGTGTTTTTGTCAACTTTTTTAATTTGCGAGTAAGAGCCGCCGGACTTCCTCCTCTCAATTTTAAAACCTGACTCGTTATCGGAGTTATCCTTCCAGGTTAATTCTATTTTGGAAGATGAAACAGCTTCCGCTTTCAGGTTGGTTGGCGCTTTTGGCGTAACTCCGGTTTTAACCGCAACCTCGTCTGTATATGCTGAATTACCTATGCTGTTATAAGCCCTGACCCGGTAGTAATATTTAGTGTTGCTTTTCAAGCCTGAATTAGTGCAGGTGGTAATATTCTCACCTACAACTCCAATCTGGGTAAAGGCGCCGCCCGACGTCCTTCTCTCAACCTTAAAACCAATTTCGTCTTCGGAGTTGTCCTTCCAGGTTAATTTAATACTGGTAGAGGAAATACCTTCCGCTTCCAGGTCGGAAGGAGTGTCAGGAATATTCCCCGTGGTCGCGCTGGCTGTATTGGAATATGGCGAGTCTCCCTCGGAGTTGTATGCCCTGACCCGGTAGTAGTATTCAGTGTTGTTCTGAAGCCCGCTGTTGGTATAGGATGTAACGTCTTCATCTACTTCTGCAATCTGGGTATAGCTGCCGCCCGACTTCTTTCTTTCAATCTTAAATCCCAGCTCATTGTCCGAATTGTCAACCCAGGTCAATTTGATTCTTGACGTGGAAAGCGTGCCGGCCGCAAGGCGGGAAGGTCCGTCGGGGGGGACATCCAGCGTGGTGGCGCTGACCTCGTTGGAATAGCCCGAGTTCCCTGTGTCGTTATACGCCCTTACCCGGAAATAATATTTCGTGTTTACAGAAAGCCCGCTGTTGGTATAGGATGTAACGTCTTCATCTACTTCTGCAATCCGGATGTAGCTGCCGCCCGATTTCTTTCTTTCGATTATAAACCCTGTTTCATTGTCGGAGTTGTCTTCCCAGGTCAATTCGATTTCCGACGATGAAACAGCGCTGGCCTTAAGAGAGGAAGGCGCTGAAGGTTCAGTCTCCGCCCATGCCGCAGCTGCCGTGAGGCAGAACAGCAAAATGGACATGATAAAAACACATATTTTTTTCAAAGCTGCCACCTCCGTGATTTTTTAATGTTATTATATTTTAGACGCAGTAAGGGGGTAATTGGTTCTGTCCCTGCAAATTAGATAAGTTTATTATTCAAAAAGCAGTCCTCCCCGGTAAATCAAAACGGCGTCCTTTTACCCATTAAAAAGGGTTATTTAATAAGGACACCGTTATATGGTACATTAAAATACTATGGCGCGGGGTATGTCACGGTTACTTCCCTGGATGCAGAGTCCCAGTCCACTTTCGCCCCCAGGTTTTCCGATATAAACCTCAGGGGAAGCATTGTTCTCCCCGGCTCTACAATGATTGGCGTTACAGTAGTGTTTGCCGGATCAATGGACTTGTTTTCACCGTTTACCCTGGCATAATTCTGTCCTATCCAGAGCTCAATGGTTTTTTCGTTCAGTGTGATGGTGACCTTGCGCTCATCATTATTCCACGCTGTATTTGCCCCGATGGACTCCGTGATAAACCTGATCGGGAGAAGGGTCCTGCCTTCCCGAATGAATGGCGCGGTGTCCATGGCTTTTTGCGCGCCATTGACATAATATGAGGTATTTCCTATTGCCAGTTTTATGGTCGTTTCGTTCCCCGGTGTTGTAACAGAGATTTCATTGGAATATGACGAATTGCCGGAACCTTCGTAAGCCCCTACCCGGTAAAAGTACTGCGTGTTTTTCTCAAGCTCCGTGTCGGTATATGACGTCACGTTTCTGCTCACAGTGGCTAGCGTTGAATAGGTGCCTGCCCCTTTCTTTCTCTCTACTTTAAAGTATGATTCATCGTCTGAATTGTCCTTCCATGTCAGTATCGTTTGGGAGGAGGATACGGCGCCCGCCTTGAGGTCGGATGGGGCGTCAGGCGCTTCCGTGGTTACAAGGGTCACCGTGCTTGAATATTCTGAGTACCCGTTATCGTTATATGCCCGCACCCTGTAAAGATATTTCATGTTCTTGGCAAATTTCTTATCACTATAAGAAGTTGCGTTCGCGCCTACTGTTCCGATCTGTGACCAGCTTACGCCGGATATCATTCTCTCGATACAAAATTTTGTCTCGTCGCTTGAGTTGTCTTCCCATGACAGTTTTATTTCAGAGGAGTTGATATAAACCGCCTTCAGGTTGGAAGGAGCGTCAGGAACAGACAGCGTGAATTCACTGGCTTCGTTTGAGTAAACTGATTCTCCCACGCTGTTATACGCCCATATCCGGTAATGATATTTTGTATCGTCTTTAAGGCCCGTGTCCTTGTAAGACGTGGTGTCTCTGCCCACGGTTTTAATCAGCGTGTAGCTTCTGCCCTGTTCCTTTCTCTGTATTTTGAAACCTGACTCATCATTCGAGTTGTCATGCCAGTACAGGTTGATTTGGGTAGAGGAAACAGCATCGGCAGCAAGGCTTGTTGGCGGTTTCGGCGCAGATGCCGCCCATGGCGCGGTCGCCGTAAAACAAGACAGCAGCACAGTTAACACCAGGATATATACTTTTTTCAAAAGTTGCACCCCCAGCAAGGTTTAATGGATATTTCTCTATATTATAACATAATTTGATAAATTCCTTTTAGCTTTTTTCTTGTCCTATTGCTCTTATCAGGCAGGAGGTAACGCTTTACGTACAATGAACTTTATATAAAAGAGGAAGATTGCCGCATTCATCGAATGTTTGTTTTAAGTAATGTTCTGTATATTACGATTATAATTTTAAAAGGAGGGACGGATAATGACGCTGTATATCACAATCGCAGCCGTTGTAATACTCTTGTTTGCCTTGATGGCAATATACAACAAGCTTATTCGCCTCAGGAATACCGTTAAAGCCTCGTGGTCGGACATCGATGTCCAGCTTAAAAAGAGGTATGACCTGGTGCCCAACCTCGTGGAGACGGTTAAAGGCTACGCGACTCATGAGAAATCCCTATTCGAAAAAGTGACCCAGGCGAGGTCGGCGGCGATGCAGGCATCGTCCCCTGCTGATAAAGCAAAGGCCGAGAATATGCTGGGCGAGACCCTGAAAAGCCTGTTTGCGGTGGCCGAGGCTTACCCTGATTTAAAGGCCAGCGCCAATTTCACACAGCTCCAGAACCAGCTGCAGGAGCTGGAAAACAATATTGAATATGCCAGGAGGTATTACAACGCGGTAGTGCGCGACTACAACATTACGGTAGAGTCCATACCTTCCAATATCGTGGCGTCCATGTTCGGGTTCAGGCAGGAGGAGTTCTTCGAGCTGGCGGAGCCTGGAACCGAAAGACAGCCGGTCAAGGTGAGCTTCTAATGAAAAAATTTTCTTTCGTACTGGGCTTTTTACTGCTGCTCCTGGTTATATTGCCGTCAGTGGCCTGCGCCCAGGACTTTACCATCACCAATTTCAATTCTGAGATAACGGTCAATGAAGATTCGTCGATCCTGGTCAGGGAAACGATAGATGTATATTTCACGATGTCCAAACACGGCATTTACAGGGAAATACCTTACATGTTTAAAGACGACCTTGGCGGCACCGTGATCACACCGCTGAAGGTGGTTTCAGTCAGGAACCAGACCGGCGCCGCGTGGAAATACCAGGTCAGCAAGAACGGCAGCGCTATAAATATAAAAATAGGCGATGCCAAAAAATACGTGAGCGGAGCGCAGACATACGTAATCACCTATAAGGTGGAAAATGCCGTATTATTTCTGGAGGACCACGACCAGCTATACTGGAACGTGACGGGAAATTACTGGAACGCGCCTATCAACAACGCGTCGGCTGTCGTTGCCCTGGCGGTGAAAGGCGCCGCCCAGGACCTCAAAGCAGTCAGCTATACGGGCCTCTATGGCTCTGAAGAGCAGGCCGGTTATGAAGCCGTCAATAATACCGGAAAATTCTACAGCAAGAGAAACTTGAAAATTGGCGAAGGCCTGACGTTAGTATTTGGGTGGGATAAGGGCCTGGTTTCGCCTCCTTCGGTACTGCAGAGTTTTTTATGGAAAATAAACTTCAGAGAAAACTGGGTTTTCCTGTTTCCTGTTATCGCGCTGGTATTCATGACATTCCTCTGGTACAGGACAGGCAGGGATCCAAAAGTAAGGGAGTCCGTCGCTGTCATGTACGAGCCCCCGAAAGCCAGGGGCTTACCGCTGACACCGGCGGAGGTCGGCACAATTGTGGATGAAAAGATCGACCAGCTGGACATAACTTCTTCTATCGTGGGGCTGGCGGTTAAAGGATATATAAAAATAGAAGAAATAAACAATGACGGCTTTATATTTAAATCAAGGGACTATAACCTGATCAAAGTTAAGGAGTCCGATGCCGGTCTCAGCGTTTTCGAGAGCCTGTTGATGGACCGCATTTTTTCCGGAATGCCCAGCATACTTGTGTCAGATATGAAAAACAAGTTCTACAAGCATCTGCCGGCTTTAAGAAATGCTATCAATAACGAGCTGGTGAGTAAAAAATATTTTCTCAGAAGTCCGGACAGCGTAAAGGGTTATTATATTGTAGCCGGCGTATTGTCTTTCATATTGGTCCTGGTGGCAGGACTATACCTGCAGAAGGCGTTTAACTCATATTCCTCTACTGGCGCGAGCCTGTTTGCCGCGTTTCTGACAGGTTTGTGCGTATGCGCCTTTGCCAGGGCAATGCCCGCTAAAACGAGGGCTGGAGCCGCGGCACATATGGAAATTCTGGGTTTCCAGGAATTTTTAAACCGGGCTGAAAAAGATAGGCTGGAAAGAATGGGGGACAGCAACCTTTTCTCAAGGTACCTGCCGTATGCAATGGCGCTTGGTGTCGCAGACAACTGGTCAAAAGCTTTTGACGGGATTTACCAGGAACAGCCGGACTGGTACGTTTCACCTGTTGGCATGGGGATGTTCAACGCCCATGTTTTCAGCAGTTCGATCGGTTCAATGGCGTCAAACGTCGGGTCTGCGATGTTCTCCGCGCCGAGGAGCAGCGGCGGAGGCGGCTTCGGAGGGGGCGGCGGATTTTCCGGAGGCGGCTTCGGCGGTGGAGGCGGCGGGAGCTGGTAAAGCAGAGCGTGTCAGGGGGACGGTTCTCCTGACACGCTTTTTTGATTGATTTTTATAGCAGGCTATGAAACAAACAGGCCAAGTGCCACAAGAAAAATAGTGGAAAGGATCACGATAACGTTTTTACCCAAAAAGGGCACTAAAGAAGGAATGTTTTCGCAGTTCTTAATCACGCCGGCGATGGTGGCTACCGCCAGGGGCAGGC
>CAZPXL010000020.1:8930-16900 GCA_964591005.1 uncultured Eubacteriales bacterium | reverse complement strand
ACGCCAGTTCCAGCAGTTCCTTCACTGTCTGTTCCGGGATCGGGTCGCTTTTATACTTTCGCACGCTCCGGCGGGCGCGGATCGCTTCTTTCAGTTCCACAACAAGCCGCCCCTTTCATTTTTTACCTATAAATTTATCTATACCTGTACACAGCCGCCATGGGCACGTTTACAGGCATGTCTTCAGGCTGGACGGTATACACCACGCCGCCGTTTAAAATCGTATGCACCGTCGCCAGCAGGTCAACTTTTCCATAAACCGCCCCTGTTTCTAGTTCAACTTCACCGGCGTCCGGGCCATATTTCCCCCACAAGTGAGCCCCCGTGTTTATAAACAAAGTTTCAACCCGGCCATAATAGGCCGCAGGCACAATTTCATTAACGTCGTCGGAAGCCAGCCCGGTCCCGGCAGACTGCTTGTAAACATCAACAGCCTCCTGCTGTGCTCTAAAAAAGTAAGGCCGGACAATAGACCAAGCCCGCTCGTACATTTCCCCGGCTTCAAGCCTGTCAGGGTTGCCTTCAATTCCTTCCTGGAGCAGGTATGGATAACTGTTAGCTTCCCTGTATATTGATAAAAGGTGGCTGACGCCCGCCAGAAGCAGAGGCGCCCCCCTGTCCCTGAACAGTGCCCTCAATCCCCGGTCAATCCGCTGGAAATACCGCCGGATGTTTACCCTGGCGTCACCGGCAGCGGGGTGGCTGTGAAAAGTTGATATCCCCGGCGAACCTCTGTGGGTCTGGAGCTGTTTCTCCACGTCGTCATGCTTGAGGGCTTCAGCCAGGTTCCGGGGAACTCCTTCAATTCCGATAATCTCGTTTATTGCATGGTTCTCACCCTCAAAAAGCCTGACTTTGTTCTGGCTGAGGGCCAGGATATAAAATCGCTTATGGGAGGACTGCAGTCGAAGTAAGGGTTTTACATTAAACCGGTCCGCCACAACCAGGTGTTCCTCAAAATCAAACGGCAGACGGTAGTAGCGAAATGTGTCCGGGGAAAGAAAAAGAGCAATCCCGTTGCTATAGCGCCAGAATGGATCGTCCAACAAAAGCTTCTGGGCAGGCGCAAGCAGTTCTCTTGCCTCTGGTGGACTCATTCCGGCTGACACAAGGCGGTCTTCAGCCTCCTTGAGCATGTTTTTAAAGCAAACCGGGTTTTGTTGAAATTGGACGCTGGCCCTGAGCGTCGGCATAAATATTGATACGCACGGGCCTTCATATTCCATCAAGTTCTTCAGTTCATCCCTGGTAAACACATTCATACCGTTCCTCCTATCTTTTGCTGTTATACATGTTGTTGGAGTTCCGGGCAGGCGATTTTCACCGCCATAGTGCAGCACAAACCGCTCAATTCTACTTTATAGTAAAATAAAATAATTAAGAACGCATAAAAAAATGATTAATTATTTATTAACACGCATTTCAGAGAGAACAACAGAAAGGGGGACGGTACCTGTTTGCAAATCAGCAAGTTGAGCACCATTCCCCTTTGTTTTATGACAGGGGGGACGGTTCACGGGTGTTTACTGGACAAGATCGTCCAGCGAGCCGAAGGTATATCCCTGCGCCTTGATCCCCTTGAGAATTCTGTCCATGGCTTCAGCGTTATCTTTCGACACCGCGTGCATCAGGATCAGGGCGCCGTTATGAGTGTTGTCTATCACAGCATCGTATGCCTCCTGGGCCCCGCCCGGCATCGGCACCCAGTCCACGGCGGCCATGCTCCAAAGTATATTATGATAGCCTAGTTCCCGGGTAACGGCGAGAGTCCTTTCGCTGAACTCGCCCTGTGGCGGCCTGAGGTATTTCATATCACTCCTGCCGGTAATTCTTTCATATTCTTCTTCAACCACCTGGAGCTCTTTTTTGATCTGGGCGTCGGAAATATCCGGCAGGCTGGGGTGGGTGTCGGTATGGTTGCCGACAATATGCCCCTCATTAACCATGCGCCTGACCAGTTCCGGCTGGGTGTCCAGGTAGTGGCCGGTAACAAAAAACGCTGCTTTTACATTATTGGCCTTCAGGGAATCTAAGATAGAAGGCGTGTACCCATTCTCGTATCCTTCATCAAACGTCAGGTAAACCACTTTATTGTCCGGGCTGCCAATCCAGTAAGCGCCGTTCCGGCTGAGCATGGAAGTGATTGAGGACGGCATTTCAGGCTGCTCGTGATTGCTGTTTCTTTTAAATCCCCAGCCATACCTCTCATTTGAAGCGTCCCCGTTAAAAACCGGGCTCTCCTGCCCGGCGCCGCTGCCGGGAGCAGGCGCCTGCCCGTTCTGTCCTACAGCGCCCGCTGCCGGATCGTTATTGGCGGGGGGGGGTTCAGAAACCTGTTCCTGTTCCTGTTCCCGCTGGACATCGACCACAGCGCTCTTACCGGGAGTATACAGTTGAGCTTTTATAACATACCCTGTAATACCAATCAGGAAAACGATAATAATGCCCAGCAACAGATTTTTACTCTTCAGTTTTTTCTTTTTTGATTTCTTCATTTTTAACCCCCCGAAGGTTGAACTTTATTTATATGATTGGCTAAAAACACATGGATTATCCAGTTCTAAACGCTATTATTCGACATTACATAATAGCTACCCTCTATCTAAATGCAATATGACAGCATGTAAAATGTGGCCTTTATATCAAAGTTGATAAAAACATCATAAATTAGACTTTGCAAAAAATAGGTGATGAAATTTATTCCAATAAGATTAGCATTTCATGATAAAGGTCTTTAATTTATGGTCGAAAATAGAAATAGGCGCCTTTGGGAGCCTATATGTACCGGCGGAGGAAATAATGCAAGATAACCAGCAAAGAGGAAGATTCTTTAATCTGAAAAACATACGCTGGAGATACATACTCTTAAACACCCTGATTATTATTTTGGGGCTGATTGCCACTGTAACCTGGGTTACAAAACAGATCCAGGTTGAAGCGAACAACGTGGCCGTGGAAAAGGCAAAAGGGGATCTCCGGCTGGCCCAGGCCCTGCTGGACAACAGGTCTCCCGGACCGTGGAGTATACGGGACGGCAGCCTGTACAAGGGCGAGACCTTAATAAATGGAAATAATGAATTCGTTGACGAAATCGGGCGCCTTACGGAAGACACCTGTACCATCTTTCAGGGTGACACGCGCGTCTCAACCAATGTTATAAGGGAAAACACACGAGTTCTCGGCACCAGGGTTTCAGAAGACATCGGCAAGGTTGTTCTTGAAGAAGGTAGAGATTATTACGGGGAGGCGGACGTGGTCGGCGTCTTATACCAGGCCGCCTACAGCCCGATCAGAGATCAAAACGGAAAGGTCATCGGGATCTGGTATGTCGGGGCCAACAAGCAGTTTGTCGACAATGCAATCAACTACACAACTTACAGGGTTGTTTTGGTTTTTTCCGCGATCCTGATTGCTGTCCTGATTATTATCCTGTATTTTACAAACTCTCTTACCCGTCCGATCAACGAGCTGGCCGTCGCGGCGAAACGCCTGGCGCAGGGCGATCTTGAAACTGAAATCAAGGTAAGCGCCCATAAGGAAGTCGGCTACCTGGCCAGGACTTTTGAACAGATGCGCAGAGAGCTGAAACAGCAGTACGGCGAACTGAAGAAATCAAATGAACTGCTCCAGGAATCACACCAGAAGTTGCTGGACATAATCGAATTTCTGCCTGACGCCACCTTTGTCATCGACAGCGACAGGAAGGTAATAGCATGGAACAGGGCTATTGAAGAAATGACCTGTATCCCAAAAGAGGAGATCATCGGCAAAGGAGATTATGCTTACGCGGAACCTTTCTATAAAGAAAAAAGGCCTCTCCTTATTGATTTGATATTCTCCGATGACAATGAAACAAGAGAAAAATACCCATTTGTCGAGAAAAAAGGAAATACACTTTTCTCCGAGTTATATATACCGAATGTCTATAACGGTATGGGGGCAAACCTCTGGGGCCTGGCCTCGCCCCTTTTTGACAGCAACAACAAAATTGTCGGGGCTATAGAAAGCCTGCGGGACATAAGCGAACACAAAAGAATGGAAAAACAGCTGCAGTACCTGGCCACCCACGACGCCCTGACCAATATACCAAACCGTTATTCCCTCACCCAGACGCTGAAGCGGGCTGTGGCAAAAGCAAAACGCGGTAAAAAAAGCGCTTTCCTTTTTATCGATCTTGATAACTTCAAACTCATAAATGACACGCTGGGGCATGCCACTGGCGACGAACTTCTGGTTTGCATGGCTAAAACCCTGAGAAACAACCTGCGCGAGGGAGACCTCCTGGCACGCTTTGGCGGCGATGAATTCTGCGTGCTGCTGGAGGGAGCAAATTATGAAGAGGCAGAAATTGTGGCGGAAAAGCTGCGCCGGGCAGTTGACCAGAAAGAAATGTACCTGGAAAAACATAAATGCTGTCTCAACCTCAGCATCAGCATCGGTGTCGTGATGGTAGACGGGGCTTTAGACGCTCAAAAAGTCCTTTCATACGCGGATAACGCTCTCTACAGGGCTAAAGACAACGGGAAAAACAGGGTCACCTTCTTTAAGCCTGACGATGAAACGGAAACATGGCTTGCTGAAACCAACCGTATGATTACACTGATCAACAACGCTCTTAAAGACGACCTCTTTACACTGTACTTCCAGCCGGTAATCAGGGTCAGCGATGGGAAAATCATGCACCATGAAATGCTGTTGCGCCTGCAGGCGCAGGAAGGTGAACTCATTATGCCCAACCGTTTTATTCCTATCGCCGAGCGTTTTGGCTTAATGCCGCAGGTTGACCGGTGGGTGGTGCAGCACTCCATGGCTGCGCTAAAAAAATTCCCAGACCTAAAACCTTTTATCAACCTTTCCGGCTTGAGCCTGGGAGACGAAGATCTGTTGAAGTTCATTGAAAGACAAATAAAGGACAGCGGTATCGATCCGGCCAGGATCGGTTTCGAGATTACGGAAACCACCGCGGTCAAGGACATGGCCCGGGCAGAACGCTGGATCCACAGGCTTAAACATCTGGGCTGCCGCTTTGCTCTTGACGATTTTGGCATAGGCTTTTCTTCCTTCTCTTACCTTCGCCTGCTCCCCGTGGACTACCTTAAGATTGACGGGAGCTATATACGCGATATGGACAGAGACGCCACGCACAAATCCCTGGTTAAGGCGATCAACGCCGTGGCCCATGCCCTCGGCAAAAAAACTATCGCCGAGTTTGTTGAAAACGAAGAAATCATGAAATCACTGGGCGACCTGGATATTGATTTCGGCCAGGGATATTACCTGGGGAGGCCCATAGCCGCCCCGGCGGGGATAGAAGAAGTCCGGGAGTCATAAACCTGCCCTTTCCAGCCAGAACAGCAGCCCTGCCATAACCGCGCAGAGCGGGACAATCACCAGCCAGGGGCTGACATGCAGCAGTTCTGGAATTGTTATTTTTCCAAAATCGCCTTTTTTTAAAATTCCTTTTTCCAGTTTCGGATATACCGCAGCAAATAACCCGGCGCCGGTGATTACACCAACAACTCCACCAAATAGCGCGTCTAGAGACCCCTGCCCAACCGCTCCGGCCACCGTCCCCGGGCAATAACCAAGTATGCCGAAACCCAAACCGAATATCAAACCGCCTATAACCGAGGAACCGATTGACCCGGGCTTCGGGTGCAGCTGCGCCAGGCCGGCGCCTTTGAGGGCATAAATCCCGGCCATGCCGGTTATCACTGCCGACATCATTACTTTCAGGACTGTAAAATCAGTCAGAAGCAGCTGGCCTATAATAACGTCGTATCTCGTCACGCCGCCCTTCTGCAGCAAGAAACCAAAAATAATACCGAACATAAGCCCTAAAAACATCTGCGCGCCCTTTTTCGCGTGCAGTGATGTCCACATAAGCCCGCCCCCTTTATCTTAAAGCCACGTTATATATTATCCCCGCGGTGACTATCCCGCCGGCAAAAAAGGACGCCGCCGCCAGCCAGCTGCTGACAGCAAGCTGCAGTGTCCCGCTGATGCCATGGCCGCTCGTGCAGCCGCCTGCCCAGCGCGCGCCGAAACCGAGCAAGACGCCCCCGGCCAGCGCGGCGATCCACCTTGTAAAAATACCGGAACCAGCCGCGCCCTCCCATTTTGGCGGCACCCACTCCAGGCTGAACACACCGGAAAAAGCCGCGGATATATACGAGCCGATCAGAATACCCAGAACCAGCATCCACTCCCAGTCGACAACAGGGGGAAACTTCATGTAATAGGCTTTTTCTATCACTTTGTTACCGGCAAAAATTTGTTCAATCATACCGGCTGTCCGGGCAAAGGCCGTGGAGCAGCCAATTGCCTTGTCGGATATTAAAAACGCCAGCCAGCTCAAGACGCCTATCCCGGCGCCCACGGCATATGGAGACCACCTTTCCATGGCCAGCCACTCCATCTAAAGCTCACCCCTTATATTATTTTGTCTCAACTCTTTGCCGGCAGATGAGGCGCCGCACAGACGGGACATTCCGCGGAGTATCCGGCGGCGCTGTAACCGGTCATACCTCCGGTAACGTTATAGACCTTTTTGAACCCGTTCATCTTGAGGATACTGCATGCCATACCGGACCGGATTCCGGTCGTACAGACCACCGCGACAGGCTTGTCCTTATCAAGTTCCCTGTGCCTGGTCCTCAGTTCCGGCGCCGGTATGTTCAGGGCTCTGTCGATATGGCCTTTGCTGAACTCTTCTGCGCTGCGCACGTCAAGTATGAGGGTATCGCCGCACGCGCCGCATATCCCGCTGAGCTCGCCGGCAGATATAAGGCAGATATGTTCTATAGGCAGGCCGGCTTTACCCCAGGCAAACATGCCTCCGCTGAGCAGGCCCTTAACCCGGTCCAGGCCGACCCGGCGCAGCGCGTCCAGAGTATCCCGCACCTGTTCTTTACCGGACGCTACGAGCAGGATGTCCTTATCCGGAGGTAAAATCCACCCGGCAAAAGTGGAAAAGACCGCGCTGAGCATAATGTTATAGGAACCTGGTACATGCTGCCCGCCGAACGCTTCATAGCTCCTCACGTCCAGCACCAGCGTGTCTTCCCGCTGCGCCAGATCCCAGAAATCTTTCGGTTCCAGCGGCGCGGGCGCCGGCAATTTCCTGACCAGCTGGGGCCCCTTTCTGTTAATGTCACTGGACCTCGCAAAATGGTCCGGCGCCTCCGGCATATCAGTTATCAGTGATTTAATGAACATCTTCCTGTCCTTGAGTTGCAGTGCGTAATTATTTCTTCTCTCGTAACCCACGGTACTTGTCCTTTTAGCGCCAATGGCCCTGCCGCACAGTGAGCCCGCGCCGTGGGCGGGATAGACCTCACAGTAATCGGGAAGGGCGATGATTTTTTGCAGGCTGTTATATAACTTTACAGCCAAACTTTCGGCGATGTCCGGGAAGAGATCGGGCCTGCCCACATCTCCCACAAACAAAACGTCCCCGCAGAAAATCGAGACAGGGTCATCGCTGCGGGAGCGATTGGTTACAACATAAGTGATATGCTCGGGAGTGTGTCCCGGTGTATCCAAAACTTCTACAAACAGGTCCTCTATTTCAAATGTGCTTCCTCCCGACAGGGCTTCGTGTTCAAATTCACATTGGCCGGCTTTAGGCGCGTATATTACGGCCCCTGTTTTATCAGCCAGGTCCATGAAGCCGGAAACAAAGTCAGCGTGCAGGTGAGTTAAAAGAATGTGGGTTATCTCCATTTCCATGGCTTTTGCCGCTTCCAGGTAGATGTCCACGTCACGGCGCGGGTCTATAATAGCGCAGGTGTTTGTGCCGCCCAGAAGGTACGAACTGTGGGCCAGGCCGTTGACAAAAAATTGTTGAACAAACATATATATACACCCCTTTCAAAAAACAATTTAATATAAATTAATTATAAATTCATTAAATCCTCTTTAGAATTTTATTAAATAAGCCTGCAGGCTAAATAAAAGCGCCGCAGGCA
>CAZPXL010000020.1:6863-8830 GCA_964591005.1 uncultured Eubacteriales bacterium | reverse complement strand
TCCGGGTCAATCAGGAAGCGTCCCCTGATATTGACGCCACCATCTTCATCATACACGTCGTACAATTTCCCTATTTTCCCGCCAGGATCCGAAACCATGGGGAAGGGCACGCCGCCCTCAACCATTTTGGATAATTCTGTTTCATCCCATATTTTATGAGAGAACACGCTGTCAACGCTGATGGATAAAACTTCTACTCCTAAAGACTGCAGTGTGGGGTAGCCAACGGCTACGTGTGATATCTCGGTGGGTCAGACAAAGGTAAAGTCACCGGGGTAAAAGCATAAAACAACCCATTTCCCCTTGTAATCCTCGAGGTTCACCTCTGTGATGGAGCCCTTGACAAAAGCCTTGGCTTTAAAAAGTGGCGCTTGCTTCGATACCAGCATTGTTTATATTACCTCCTTTATAAATATATTGTATTCTTAATCCCATTTTAATAAACTAATACTGTTGTTGGTAGTCTAATTTACAAAAATTATGATTTTCTTAAATCATCTTTAATTTTTCCTTAAATATTAATCATTATGTGTAAATCACCCTGCCAGCCTCAAGGGCGGCAGGGAACAATTTTTTAAAAATTCAACATATAATTCCTTTATATTTCAGCGTCTCCAAGGTCGCCTTTGGGAATGTAAAACTCTTCCATTGTTTCAGTGTACATCTTTTTTATAGTCAAAACCCGGTAAATGTGTTTTTGCTCTTCGTCGATAATGGCGTCTACCGTACCATTCGGTACCTGGTACAAAGTTATTAAGTTACCAGCGGCAAAAAAATTAGAAACCCCGCGAACCGGGGTTCCTTTTCGTTAAATATTATCTGGCTGAATAAATCTGTCACTTACCTTGCAAATCCCGCCGGTCCATCACCCGCTTGGCCTTGCCCTCGCTCCTGGGGATGGTCCTGGGCTCCACAAACTTGATCTTGACGTTGATATTGAGGACGCTCAGGATTTTATGGCGAATTCTGGCCTCCAGAGTTTCAAAGTGTTTAACCTCGTCGGAAAACATTTTTTCTGACAGCTCCACCCATATCTCAAGATTATCAAGATCACCCTTGCGGTCGACCACCAGCAGGTAATGGGGCTCGGTTTCGCCAAACTCAAGCAGTACGCTCTCCACCTGGGACGGAAATACATTGACGCCCCGGATAATCAGCATGTCGTCGGTGCGGCCGGTTACCCTTCTCATCCGGACGTGAGTCCGCCCGCAGGCGCATACTTCCGGGTGCAGGGTGGAGATATCCCTGGTGCGGTAGCGTAGCAGCGGGATACCCTCTTTCGTAATGGTGGTCAGGACCAGTTCGCCCTGTTCCCCGTATGGAAGGACATCACCCGTATCAGGGTCGATGATTTCCGCGATAAAGTGGTCTTCATATATGTGGGAGCCCTGCTTGGCCGTGCATTCCATCGCTACGCCCGGACCCATCACTTCGCTGAGGCCGTAGATATCCAGGGCTGTTATATCCAATTTTGTCTCAAGCTGCTTTCTCATGTTCTCTGTCCAGGGCTCAGCTCCAAAAACACCGGCCCGGATCGGCAGCTTTTTAAAATCGATACCCGCGTTGATCCCTTCTTCGGCCAGGAAAAGCGCGTAAGAAGGCGTACAGGCGATTATGGTCGTACCGAAGTCCTTCATCAGCATGAGCTGCCTGGCGGTATTGCCGCCTGATATGGGCACCACGGCCGCGCCAAGCCGCTCAACCCCGTAGTGGGCTCCCAGACCGCCGGTAAAAAGGCCGTAGCCGTAAGCAACCTGAACCACGTCGTCTTTGCCGCCGCCGGCCATAACCAGGCTGCGGGCGATCAGGTCCGACCAGTTTGAAATGTCCTTTTTAGTGTAACCGACCACGGAAGGCTTTCCGGTTGTCCCGGAAGAGGCGTGCAGCCTGATTATCTTGTCCATCGGCGCTGCAAAAAGGCCGTACGGGTAGTGGTCCCTGAGGTCCTGTTTGTATGTGAACGGCAG
>CAZPXL010000020.1:0-6763 GCA_964591005.1 uncultured Eubacteriales bacterium | reverse complement strand
CAAAAAGGCCGTACGGGTAGTGGTCCCTGAGGTCCTGTTTGTATGTGAACGGCAGCCCTTTGAGATCATCCAGAGACTTGATATCTCCCGGCTCAATCCCCCTGGCTTTTAATGCTTTTTGGTAAAAGGGGACGGACTGGTAGACTTTTTTTACAGTTTTCTGCAGCCTCTCCAGCTGCAGCTGGGCCAGTTTTTCACGGGACATGGTTTCATGTTCGGGATCATAGTATGCCTCCCGCAATTTTTTTCCTGGTGATTTAGTTGACTTAATCATTTTAGCTTATCCTCCTGTCTTAAAGAGCCGCCACAGGCTGCACGGCTCTCGTGCGGCCCAGGTAGGCCTGCTGTACCCTGGTATCCCCCATGATTTCCCGCGAACAGCCGCTCAAAACTATGCTGCCGCGTTCCATTACCAGGGCGCGGTCAGCCACTTTAAGAGCCGCTGCTGTATTCTGTTCAACAAGAATAATCGTCACCCCGGTCTTTTTTAATTCCGCCAGGGTGGACATGATTTCACGTACAACCAGGGGGGCCAATCCTACTGATGGTTCGTCGAGAAGAAGCAGCCTGGGACGCGCCATCAGCCCGCGCCCGATAGCCAGCATCTGCTGCAGCCCGCCGCTCAGTGTTCCGGCAGGATGGTTTTCCCTGCCCCGGAGAGCCGGGAACAGGTCCAGTACATTCCCAACGTCTATTATAACCTCATTCTTTTCAGAACGGTAGCGGTGATATGCTCCTAATAAAAGATTATCCATAACAGTAAGGGAATTAAAAATCTCCCTGCGCTCGGGCACCAGGCTGATACCTTTTCTTACCATATAGTGGGGTGGCTTGCCGGAAAGGGATTTCCCGTCCAGCAGGATGTCCCCGTTTTTGATCCTGTACAGTCCGGCCAGCGCGCCGAGCAGGGTGCTTTTACCGGCGCCGTTTGACCCCAGCACCGCCAGCATTTCGCCCTCGTAAACTTTGAGTGACAGGCCCCGCAAGGCCTGAACCCACCCGTGGCACACTTCCAGGCATTTTACTTCAAGCAACTTGATCATCCTCCCCCAGGTACGCTTTGATCACTTTCGGATCTGCCTGGATTACTTCCGGCGTCCCCTCGCCTATTTTTTCACCGAAGTTCAAGACCATAATCCGGTCGGCCACGGCCATTACAGTTTCCATGTCGTGTTCCACCAGCACCATTGATTTCCCTTGTTCACGCAGTTGCTTCAGGTATCCGGCCAGATTTTTTGTCTCAGCGCTGTTGAGGCCTGCCGCGGGTTCATCCAGCAGCACCAACCGCGGGTTGGAGGCCATGGAGCGGGCTATTTCCAGGAGGCGCTGCTTTCCGAAGGGAAGCGCCGCGGCGTACAGCCCGGCCTGGCCTTCCAGCCCCACTTCTTCCAGTAACCTGAGCGAATCCCGCTCTATCCTTTTATTCTCAGCAGCAGAACCCGGCCAGCGGGCGAGGGATTTTAAAAATCCTGTTTTGCCCTGCAGGTGGGCGCCGGCCATTACATTTTCCAATACCGACATCTTCCCGAACAGCTGGAGGTTTTGAAAGGTCCTGCTCAAACCCATGGCGGCAATGCGGTGGGGTTTCATGCCGGCCAGCGGCTTCCCCATAAAAACCATGTGACCGCTATCCGGGGCCAGCATCCCGGTAATCATGTTGAAAACCGTGGTTTTACCGGCTCCGTTGGGGCCGATCAGGGCGAAGATTTCACCCTCCCCGACACTGAAGCTGATATCCTTAACAGCCGCCACGCCGCCGAAATGTTTGTTAAGGCCGTTAATTTCCAAAAGCATTTATTGAACCTCCTCCGCCCCGGGTTTTTTGAAATAATCCATAACTGCGCCTAACCCCTCGGGTTTCATGATCATCACCAGCATCAGGATTATTCCGAAGAATATAATCTGGTACTCTCCCCCCGCCCCCGGAATAAACAGGGGCACCGCCCAGCGCAACACTTCTCCCAGGACAACTACCAGGCCCACCCCCAGGAGAGGGCCCCAGAATGTGCCCAGGCCGCCCACCACCGCCATCAGCACAAACTGGACGGATGTGTGGAAACCAAAGGGGGACGGGCTTATAAAGGTCACGTAGAAAGCGTAAAGCCCCCCGGCCAAACCGGCTAAAACCGCGCTGAAAACAAAGGCCTGCAGCTTCAAGCCAGCGGTATTAATACCCGATGTCTCTGACGCGTGCTCGCTTTCCCTGACAGCCCTCATGGCCCTGCCCACCCGGGAATGGATCAGGTTGTTCACGCCCAGTGATACCAGGAGCACTGCAGCCCAGACCAGGTAATAAAACTTTATGTCCCGGTCAAATGAAAAACCGCCGAGTGATAAATAGGGGATGCCCGTTAATCCTGAAGGCCCCCCGGTTATACCTTTTAACTCGTTAAAGAGGATATGGACCAGGATGCCGAAGGCCAGGGTGGCCAGGGCCAGATATAGTTCTTTTAGTTTCAGTGTCGGGCCGCCGATTATTGCCGCTACAAGCCCCGGCAGTATTATTGCGGCGATCAGGGCTGGAATTGTCGGCCAGCTGCAGGCGGTGGTAAGGACCGCCACCGTATATCCGCCCATCCCGAAAAAAGCGGCGTGCCCGAAAGATACCTGACCGGCGTATCCCATGAGGATACCCAGTCCGATTACAATTATTGTATAAAGACCAATTACAATAAGGACTCCCAGCAGGTAATTGCTCTTTATGAATAATGGCAGCAATGCGAAGGCCAGGATCAGGGCAGCCCACAGGGCAATCTTTTTCATCATTTAAAATCTCCTTGCTGCTCATCATTGGGGACATTCCTCGGCCCATGAGCTAAGCTCCAAATATCAACTTTAACCATCAGTATCGCAACATGTGCGCTGCCATACGGTCGGGGACATATCTCAACATGCAGAAATGCCTGAAACAGAGATGTGTCCCCATTCCTATGTCTGGTCCCATTCAACGGTATAAGTAAGTAGATGAATTTTTGCGATGCAGTCACTTCTCACGTCTCATTACTCACATGTCACATCATACTTTCCTTCCCGCGATACCCAGCAGGCCTTCCGGCCTCAGCATCAGCATCGCCAGCAGCACAACCAGCGCCACCGCGTCTTTCAAGCCGGACGACACCAGGCCGGCGCTGTATACTTCCAGGATGCCAAGGATGAACCCGCCGAGGACGGCCCCGCGAATATTATGCATACCGCCTATGGCCGCTGCCACGAAACCTTTAACCCCCAGCATAAAACCCATATCATACGTGGCCAGGGTGATCGGTGTTATAAATATACCTGCCGCCGCGCCTATGGCCCCGCTGCCGGCGAAAGCCAGAAGCGACATGGAACTGGGATTAATGCCGACCAGCAGGGCGGCGGTACGGTTGATCACGCAGGCCCGCAGCGCTTTCCCCGTATAAGTCAGTTCAAAAAATACATACAGTACAGCCATGGTAACTGCCGCCATGCCCAGTATCCACAGGGTCTGCAGGTTGACAGCCGCCCCTCCGACCAGCAAGGGATCGCCGCTGGAAAAGGCCGGCAGGGAAACCGGGTCGGTGCCCCAAACCAACAGGGCCAGCCCGCGCAGGGAGATCGAAAGGCCGACGGTGATTATTATGAGGGTGAGGGCGCTGGACTCCCGGGCCGGATAGATGGCAGAGCGCTCGATTACCGCGCCGAGGGCTGCGATCAGGGCTACCGAAACCAGGAAGGCAGCTGCCAGGGGCAGGCCGGCCGCGTACAGGCTCGCGGCCAGCAGGGCTCCCAGCGCCACAAATTCACCCTGGGCAAGATTGAGAACGCCCGTGATATTGAAAGTGGTTACCAGGGCCAGGGCGATCAGTGAATAAATGCTGCCGAGGGTTAAACCCGAAAATAAAAGCTGCAGGAGCTGGGAGGATAAATCCAAAATTGTTCACCTCACTAACAATTAATTGGTGTAATAATTTATTTTAGAAGTTTCCACTTGCCGTTCTCGATTTGGACCATTACCATGGAATCTTCATTCAAACCGTTGTGGTCGCTCGCCGATAGGTTAAACACACCTGAGACGCCGCTGAAGTTCTGTGTTTTTTCCAGCGCGTCGCGGATGGCCGCCCGGTCCGCACCGGACTTTTCAAGAGCGTTCACCAGCAGGTAGAATCCATCCCAGGCGTAACCGCCGAATGAGTTGGGCGCTGAGTTATATTTCTTGCTGTACTCCTCAATGTAACTGTTTAAAACCTTTTTCTGCGGGTCGCTGTCCGGGATCTGGTCAGCCACGATCAGCTTGCCGATGGGCAGGATCACGCCGTCCGCCGCTCCCTGGGCCAGGTCGATGAAGTTCTGGTTGCCGACGCCATGGCTGTGTAAAAGAGGTATCCCCATGTTAAGGTCCTTGAAGTTCTTAGTTATAATCGAGGCCGAAGGAGGAATCGCCCATACCACCGCTGCCTGCGCACCGCTGGCCTTAACCCTGGTAAGCTGCGGGGTCATATCCTTGTCCGTGGCCTCAAATTTTTCCTCGACTACTATCTTTACCCCGTTAGCCTGGGCTGCGGCGGTGAAAGCAATCCGGCCGCCGTCCCCGTAAGCGTTGTTCATATACAGAAACGCCACGTTGGTGAGACCTTTTTCTTTCAGGTAGCTCATCAGCTTGTTGATGGTCACTATATCGCTCTGGGCGGTTTTAAACACCCACTGCCTTTCCTGGACCGGCTCCACAATTTTGCTGGAGGCCGCCAGTGATATCATCGGCACTTTTTCTTTCTGGACCGTGTCAATCATCGACATGGAGGGGCCGCTGGAACTGCAGCCCAGCACGGCTAAAACTTTTTCCTGGTCGATGAGTTTTTTAACCGCGAGGACCGCTTCGGTCTCATCGCTCTTGTTATCCAGGATGATCATCTCCAGCGGGTGCCCGTTGATCCCGCCCGCCGCGTTCACCTTGTCGGCCAGCATCTGCAGTGTGTTTTTTTCGGGCACGCCCAGCGACGAGGAAGAACCGCTGATATCAATTACCGCGCCAATTTTATAAGGCTCCTTGCCGTCAGTATTTTTCGAGGTATCTTTGCTTCCCGCGCACCCGCTTAAAAGCAAGCCCGCCGCAACTATGACGGCTATTATGCCGGTTAAAATTCTCCTTTTTTTCAACACTCTTTCCCCCTTGATTCTAAATAATGATGAATACGGTAAATTAATGCTGTTTTTATTCCAAAATGCGAAGAAAGCAGTTCACCTCCCGCCATACAATATTTTCCACCCTGAAAAATAATAAACCACAGCTTCCGTGGGGACGAAAGCTGCGGCTTTCCGCGGTACCACCCCGTTTGGTCAATAAAATAACCCACTTTGATAAGGTACGGGAACAAACTCCTTACCTGCACAGGTGGTACAAAATAAAAAGCTTTTCGCCCCTTAGGGACGAAAAGCACGTTTCGCGGTACCACCCTATTTGACTCCAAAAAGGAGTCCTCTTACGGCAGGGTACGGGAATGATTCCTTATACCCCCTTCCTTTTAACGGCGGAAGACTCCGGCCGGGCCTACTTGCCGTCCTGGTTTCAGCCCGGAAACTCGGTGGAGAACTTCGGTGGGTCGTGCAGTGAAGGCGCTTCCAGTCACGGCGCTTTCTCCCTGTAAAGCTGTTTCCCAACTACTTTTCCACTTCATAGTTTCTAATAATATATTACTTGGTTCATATGATAACAGGCATGAACATGTCAAGTCAAGAAAAATATGTTACACTGCCTGTCCTTTTTTATAAAACAATAAATTTTTGCGGGGTAAAAGGAAAAGCTTTTATAAGTAAAGGATATCAGTCTCTTCTATTGAATAGTAACTATATATTCTCTCCGAGCCCGTTTGACCTGAAGTCCCAAGCCAGGGCTGCAGGACGGCAGGGTGCCCCGGGAAACCGCGGCGCCTCCCATAGCGGAAAGGAGGGCCAAAGGGTTTATTCCTTCGCCCGGCAGCCCTTATATTAAAAGGCTGTTTTTTTTACAGTGTTTACACGGGGGATTTGATGATGAACACCTGCGCCGTACAGGCCAGCGGCATCAAATTTAACAGGGCAAATAAACAGATACTCGACGTGGAAAGCTTTCGCCTGGAAAAAGGCGAAATAATGGCCTTGATCGGTATCAACGGATCGGGTAAAAGCACACTGATCCAGGTGCTGGCTCTCTTGCAAAGGCCGGATTCAGGGAAAATATTCATCCAGGGAGAAGAAGTTACCCCGCAAAACATGCTGCACTTCCGCAGGAGGATGGCCGTTGTTTTCCAGGAGTCGCTCCTTCTGGACACAACAGTCTATAATAACGTTGCCTCCGGGCTGCTTCTCAGGGGCCATAAAAGGTCTGAGATCGACTCGCGGGTGATGGAATGGCTGACAAAGCTCGCCGTTGATTCTTTAGCCCGCAGTTCCACCCGCTTTCTCTCCGGCGGTGAAGCCCACAGGGTCAGCCTGGCCAGGGCTCTAGTCCTGGAACCGGAGGTGCTTTTTATGGACGAGCCTTTCGCCGCCCTTGATTACCCGACTAAAAAAGCCCTGCTGGGCGAGTTCTGCGATATCCTCGAGGCCACTAAAATAAGCACCGTGGTGGTTACACATGACCCCCATGAGATCCCGGTCCTGGCGGGCAGGGTAACGGTACTGGAAGCCGGGAAAATAATTCAGCAAGGCACTACAAAGTCTCTGTTCGCAAACCCGGTTAACGACTACGTCGCTTTTATGGCCGGCGCGATAAGAACAAATTCGCCCTTCGGGCGACTAAAGTAAACCGGGGATAGAATACTAT
>CAZPXL010000019.1:0-17133 GCA_964591005.1 uncultured Eubacteriales bacterium | reverse complement strand
TCTGAAAGTGGAGAAGTAGATTTATACGAATTTGATCAAATGTATGGTGTCGGACGGTGTAATAAGTGTAAAAAAATGCATTGGTACAAGTTAAGTTAGAATAAACAACTATTCCAAAACTCCCTGAAATACCATTCTTTTTATTTGTCAAGAGTATTATGCAATTTGCGGAGAGGTGTGCTTTCCCGTGGAAGTAAACCCGCTGATCAGAATGCTGCTGATGGAATACCTTACAGGTTTCCAGAGCGGAGAAATGAAAGGGACCGGTGCGAAAAGCGGCGAGTTTGAAATGCTGCTCACGCTGGCCATGGCCGGCGGCCTGGAGTTTCTGCCGGCAAATAACTATGGCCCCGGCGGCGTTAAAACGGCAACCGCCAGCTCAGTAAAGCCCGGAAACAGGTATGCCGCTAATAGCACGCCCGCATCCCGCGGCTCTGGAAGGACAACCGGCGGCAGTGCCGGGTCGGCGGCCGGCAGCCTGGACAGCATGATAAAAAATGCGGCGGCAAGATACGGGGTAGATCAGTCACTGGTTAAATCGGTTATTCAAGCCGAATCAAACTTTAATCCCGGCGCCACTTCACCGGCCGGAGCAATCGGGCTGATGCAGCTTATGCCTGACACAGCCGCCTACCTGGGGGTCCGGAACCCTTATGACCCGGCTCAGAATGTTGAGGGAGGCGTGCGTTATTTAAAGCAGATGCTCGACCGTTACGGCGGTGACGTCAGCCTGGCCCTGGCCGCTTACAACGCCGGCCCGGGGGCCGTGGACAGCGCTGGTGGAATACCAAACTATAAAGAAACAAGGGATTACGTGCGGAAGGTGTTGGAAAACAGAATAAATTTTACAGTATAGCAATCCTTCACCTGTCTTCATAAAAATACGGTTCTTAAGCGGAGATTTTTATGAACAGGCCTGTGGTTGTGCTTACGATATTTTATGTTGCCGGTATTCTTATAGGAGAAATAACTGCTCTTAAAGCGTCTGTGGCATTAATCCTGGCGTTTTTTTCTTTTGCCGCCGTCGCAGCAGGAATTTTTTTGTCCTGGCAGAAAAACAGCACTTTACTCCTAATCCTTTTTCTCCTGCTGGGCCTGGCTTTATCGCGCCTGTGGGTTGAGGGCGGCGAGACCGGCCTGGTCAATTACCACGGGCAGCGGGTGATCCTGACAGGCCGGGTCGTATCAGAGCCCGATGTCCGAGAGGATAAAGTATTCTACCTGCTGCAGGCACTGGAACTGACAAAATCAGGAGAAACCCATGCAGTGCCGGGGACTGTCCGTTTGCAGTTAAAGGACTCCAACAGGGTATTCGCTTACGGTGATATACTGAGTGTTTCAGGCCTGCTGGCCCGGCCGGATCCGGCCGGCAACCCGGGATTATTCGATTACAGGACTTACCTGGAGCGGCAGGGGATCAGGATGATCCTGACAGCCAGGGGAGATGAAGCTGTTAGGAAGGTCGGCGACGGGGGAACAAACCCGCTGCAGAGCGCCGCTATAGCGCTTAAGCAAAAATTGTCAGGCGCCGCTGCATATTCTTTGGCGCCTTGTCATGCGGCGGTTTTGAACGGGATATTGTTCGGCGTCCAGGGTAACATTGACAGGGACACCAGGCGAGCTTTTTCCGAAACCGGTGTGGTGCATATACTCAGTGTCTCCGGGCTGCATGTGGGGCTGGTGCTGGGAGGACTGCTGGGGCTCTTGAGGCTCTTAAAGCTGCGCCCCGCCTGGACTGCCCCCCTGGCTACGCCGCTGTTGCTGATATACGTGCTGATGACCGGACTGAACCCGGCTGTGGTGCGGTCTGCCGTCATGGCGCTGCTTTTAGTCTGGGCCCATCATTTTGGCCGCGACCGGGACTGGCCTACAACCCTGGCGCTGGCGGCCATGGTTATTTTGCTCCGGAACCCGCTGCAAATATACAACCCTGGCTTTCAGCTGTCTTTTGCCGCGACCTGGGGTATTTTATATCTGGGGCCGTTTTTAACAGGTGTTTGTAATAAACTGATTAAGATATCGCCCGCAAATACCGGCCGCCTGGCTGTCCAGGCCCTTGCGGTGACCCTTGCCGCCCAGTTGTCCACAATGCCGCTGGTAGCCTGGTACTATAACATCCTTTCACCTGTATCCCTACTGGCCAATACTCTGGCTGCCCCCCTGACAGGCCTGATCATGGCCCTTGGCATATTGGCGGCCTTTCTCGGTCTTGTGTGGCTGCCGCTGGCCTCCCTGGTTAACGTCAGCACCGGTGTCGTGTTAGATATCTTTTTAGCGGTTATCGGTTTTTTTCAACGTCTTCCCGGAGCGGTTATTTACCTTTCTACTCCGCCTGTCCTCCTGGCCGCAGCCTGGTATGCCGCCCTGCCGGCCGTTGTAAAGCTGTATTCGGACCGCTGCGGCGAAGCTGTGGCGCTGCGGGCCAAAAGGTGGGCTCCCGTGGGAGCGGCCGCGGCTGTAGTTTTGATTTTAATCTGGTGGCCATGGCATCGTGAGCATGAGCTGGCGGTCCATTTTATTGACGTGGGGCAGGGCGACAGCATCCTGGTGCAGACTCCCGGCGGGAAGAACATGTTGATAGACGCCGGTGGCAGGCCGGGTGAATTTAATGCCGGGACGGGGACCGGGGACCAGGTGGTGGAGCCGTACCTCAGAAAAATTGGAGTGCAGAGGATCGATATATTAGTTTTAACTCATCCCCACGAGGACCACTGTGGCGGAGCAGTCTCACTGATTAAAAGATTCCCCGTGGAAATGACGCTGGTTTCATATGACGGCGAAGAGGGATCATCAGGTCCGGCTGAAAGCATCCGTGAAGAGGGAGTGCCGCCGGCTTACACGGAGCTGCTGGAGAATATGGAAGCGCGGGGCATACCTGTAAAACCTGTTGCGGCCGGTGACAGGATAAAGCTTGACGGCAGCCTGGACATCGAAGTGCTGTCGCCGGTGGAAACACAAACGGTCAAGTCACAAACTGACGCCAACAATATTTCCCTGGTAATAAAAATCACTTACGGCAGCAGGTCGTTCATCTTTGCCGGAGATGCTGAGCTTGAGGAGCAGAAGGATTTACTAAGGGGAGAAGCGGACTTGAAAGCAGACGTACTGAAGGTCCCTCACCACGGCAGCCGCACCCTGCTTCCGGATCTTATTGAACAGGTGCAGCCGGAGGTGGCGGTAATCTCCGTCGGCGCCCATAATACCTTCGGTCATCCTGCACGGGCTACGCTGGATATGCTCAGCAAAGCGGGCGCCCTGGTTTACCGCACTGACCAGGACGGCGCGGTTATAATGCGGACAGACGGGAATAATTTAGTAATCAGCAGGGGCAGGGAAAGCGAATAAAATGATATAGTTTGTGATAGAAAAGAGGGATCAGGATGACAGTAATATTTGCTTTGCTGGTTTTCGGCTCGGCGTCGCTAGCTTTTTTGATTTCCTGGCAGGTCAGGTATGTCCAACCGGAGCTTGGCCAGGTTGCGCGTTTCAACTTTGCCATGCTGCCTTTGATTTTTGCCGCTAATATTGCGCTCGCCACAGCTTTTATCAAGGCTAACGGGGTCTTTAAAAACCTGCCGCTGCTTGCCGCGGCACAGTCTTTCATTTATTACATGTTTATTGTGGCTTTTTCCATTTTACTGGTCGGCGAAAAAATTTCACCGGGCCGGGCTGTTGCCGGCTTTGGCCTGGTGGCGGCCGGTATATGGGTGTTGAAAAGATAAATTTTAAAACGCAACCCGCAATTTTAAAATTATAGGGTATTAATATTAATATCCCGGTTACCATAACATTGAGGTGGTTAAATGGACAGGTGGCCATGTTTTGACTGCAGGCACTTCGACAGCTTTGACAGCTACGAGGATTCAGATTACAGGTGCAAGATAGGTAGATCCGTCACTCATATGAGTTGTGAGTTCAGGGAACCGTTTACTTTTCATTCTTGTAAAGAATAGTTTGTAATTAAGCACAACCAGAATGCTTTACTGGTTTATATTTTGTTATAATATTATGTAATAACTGGTTAACTATGTTCTAAGCTGCTAATAACAGTATCCCTGCAGAAATTGATAGACAGCTGCCATGAAGAAAAAGAAAGAGATTCCATGTAGAGAAAGCTGACCTGCAGGAAGCTCAAGTTCGATATATTAATGGAAAAAAGGGCGTTGAACCATGCCCTGGGATCATATAAAAGCAAGATTTACAGCAAACTAGCCGGGTGCTGATTTAGTTTAACAAAAAATATTTATTTAACCCAAAGTATTGTATTTTTATATACAATACTTTTTTTGTAAAAATTTATACATAAATTACAATTAACGACATATTTTTCAATATTATTGTGATATAATGCAAACAAATTATTATATTTTGCAGAAATGTAAAACATAGTAAATATTATTTGTAAGCTGGAGCCGGGTAGGCAATATGATTTCTACAGTCGTTCTGCCGTACATATTTTTCGCTATCGGAACAATTTTCGGGAGTTTTTTAAATGTATGTATTTACCGCATACCCAGGGGAGAGTCAATATTGTTTCCGCCTTCTCATTGTGGTGTCTGCGGCCGGAGAATAAAGGCGTTTGATCTTGTTCCTCTTTTCAGTTACATCTGGCTTAGAGGGAGATGCCGCTTTTGCGGCTGCGGGATCAGCCCGGCGCATCCCCTGGTCGAGCTTTTTACAGGCTTGCTCTTTATGGCGGCCTGCCTGTGCTTCGGGTTATCCGTGCCGCTCATAAAAGCGCTGTTTCTTATATCTGTTTTTGTCGTGATTTCTTTTATTGACATCCAGCACTATATCATTCCGGACAAGATAATAATTTTTTCCCTTTCCGTAGGGCTGATTTTTGTGTTCACCACAGGAGACCCCGGCATTGTTAACGCCCTGGCAGGTTGTGGCGCCGCCCTGTTATTTTTATTGGCCCTGGCATTTGCGAGCCGGGGAGGTATGGGCGGCGGGGACATCAAACTGGCTGCCGTTATTGGGTTGTGCCTGGGCTGGCCCGACGGAGCCGTGGCTGTTTTACTGGGGTGCCTGCTGGCGGGACTGGCAGGCCTGACGCTGATTTTGATAAAGATAAAAAGCAGGAAAGACGTAATCCCCTTTGGTCCCTTTCTGGCGGTTGGGACGCTGATCGCGTTCCACAGCGGCAGAGAAATCATTTCATGGTACTTAAATTATGTTTTAAACATTATTTAATATTCAGGGTGCTCCCGGGGGTGTTTTATTGAATATGGAGACCGGTGCACTATTGACTAAAATGCTGAGTTTCAAGGAACTTTCTCCGGCTGACGGCATAGATCAGGCCCTCCTAAGCCTGGTTCCCGAGCATTTAATGCGCAGGTACATGCTGTTTCCGGTCAAAAAATCAGGAAACCGCCTGCTTATCGCCATGGCCGAACCTTTTAATATCCTGGCTATTGACGATCTGAGACTGTTTACCGGCTGTGATATTGAGCCGCTGGCAGCCGGGGCGAAAGAAATAAAAATGCTCATCGAGAAGCACTTTGGCACACCCGAAGTAGAAATGGCCATGCAGGACCTGGGGATAGAGCCGGATACCGCGGGGCCGGGTGAAATGGCGGAGGAAGCGTTTGCAGATGAGGCGCCGGTAATCAGGCTGGTCAACTTGCTTTTAACAAGAGCTGTTGATGAGGAGGCCAGCGACATTCACATCGAGCCGTTTGAACACGTTATCCGCGTCAGGTACCGGATTGACGGCCTCCTGGCTGAAGTTATGAACCTGCCCCCAAAAATGATTTTCCCCATTGTTTCACGCATCAAAGTGATGTCAAACCTGGATATCGCCGAACGGCGCCTGCCTCAGGACGGGAGGATCCCCTTAAAGCTGCCCGGCCGCGACATTGACCTGAGGATCTCCACGATGCCCACAATTTTTGGTGAAAAAGTAGTGATCCGGATCCTTAATAAGGGAAACGTAAAAAGATACACCCTTAAACAGCTTGGCTTCTCAGGATATAATCTCAGGCGTTTCCTTGGTTTTATTAAGTCCTCCCACGGCATGCTGCTGGTGACAGGACCCACGGGCAGCGGCAAAACCACTACCCTTTACACCGCTTTAAATGAAATCAACACTGTCGGCCAAAACATTATTACAATTGAGGACCCGGTGGAATACACCCTGGAGGGGATCAACCAGGCGCAGGTAAACGATAAAGCGGGAGTTACATTCGCCAATTACCTGCGTTCTGTTCTGAGACAGGATCCAGACGTAATTATGATCGGTGAAATAAGGGATTCCCAGACTGCCGAAATTGCCGTGCAGGCGTCCGTGACAGGGCACCTGGTGCTTTCAACCGTCCATACCAACGACGCGCCGGGTGCTGTTACCAGGCTTATCAATATGGGGATAGCCCCATTTATGGTGGCTTCCTCGGTTACAGGCGTGGTAGCCCAGCGCCTGGTGCGGCGCATATGTGAAAACTGCAAGCAGGTAAGTGTGCCTGATCCAAGCGAGGAAGCCTTTGCCGGTTTTGAGCCGGGGACACTCCTGTATGCCGGGGCCGGTTGTGAAAAATGTAATTTTACCGGGTATAAAGGGCGCATTGCCATATATGAGGTTATGGCCCTTTCGCCAGGGCTTCAGAAAACGATTTTGAAAAATGTTTCCACTGAAGAAATCAGGGAGGCGGCTGTCAGGGGAGGCATGATCACTTTAAAAGAGGACGGGCTGGCAAAGGCAGCCAGGGGTCTCACCACGGTAAAAGAGATTATGCGGGCCTGCTTGAGAGAATAAAAAAGCCGAAGGTCAGCTATGGGAGGGTAAAAGCATGCCTCAGGTTTTTTACTATAAAGCCAGAGATCTGTCCGGCCGGCTGGTCTGCGGGAAGGCCGAGTGCAGCAGCCCCGGCGGGGTGGCCGCGCTCCTGCGTGAAAGGGACTGCTTCGCGGTTGAAATAAAGCCTGCCCGCGGCGCCGGCTTTTGTTTCGACAAGTTTTTCAGTTCTAAAATTGATTTAAGAAGTATGTCGGTGTTCTGCAGGCAGTTTTCAGCCATGCTGGAGGCGGGAGCGCCGCTTCTGCAGAGCCTCAATATACTTGCCCAACAAACTGAAAATAAAAAGTTGGCCTGGATCCTGCGAGAGGCAATTACCGGCGTGGAAAAAGGGAACAGCCTCAGCGATGCTTTCCGGACCCACCGGGACTGCCTGCCTGAAATTTTTATAAACATGATCGCCGCGGGTGAGGCCAGCGGTACGCTGGGACAGGCAGTGACGCATCTTACAACACATTTCGAAAAGGAGTACCGGCTAAGAGGAAAAATTAAATCGGCCATGACTTATCCGCTGCTGGTAGGCGGTATGGTGTTTGTCTCCGTGATCGGCATCATGGTTTTTGTAGTCCCCGTCTTTGTTGACATGTTTGAGTCAATGGGCGCTGAACTTCCGCTGCCGACCCGGATCGTTATCGGCTTAAGCGGCGCCCTGGCTGATTACTGGTATTTTTTACTTCTTTCGTGTGCGGTCCTGTTCCTGATATTGAAGTGGTTAGTCAAACAAAAAAGCTCAAACATAGCCTTAAACAGGTTTCTGCTGGCTCTGCCCGTACTGGAGAAGATTGCCCGCCAGACAATAGCCGCCCGGTTTACCCGTACGCTGGCATCCCTCTTGACGAGCGGCATGCCCCTGATGCAGTCCCTGGAGGTGGTGGAAAACGTATCAGGCAATACCCTGGTGTCCCGGGAAATCAATAAAGTCAGGGCAAACATCAGGGAAGGAGAAAGAATTGCCCCTGTGCTGAATAGGAGCATTCTGCTTCCACCCATGGTCGCGCATATGATTGCCGTCGGCGAGGAGTCGGGCAGGCTGAACAGTATTTTAGAGAGGCTGGCCGTTTTTTACGAAGAGGAGGCGGAGAATCTTTTTACCGGTCTTTCCAGTGTTATTGAGCCGTTGTTGATCGCCGTGACGGGTCTGATAGTTGCTTTCGTCGCTCTTTCCATCTACCTGCCCCTGTTCGGCATGGCCGACATCATGCAGGCCGGAAGCGGGCCGGGAGGGATGTAGAAACAGAGAAGAAGGGAGGTGAAATAATGATACGCAGGTTGTTACGCAACGAGAAAGGCTTTACCATGGTCGAGATGATGGTTGTTATGATCATCATCGCCGTGCTTATCGCCGGGGGGGTAAAATTTTATGTGGGCTATATAGAAAATTCAAAAGTAACCAAGGCCAAAGCACAGATCAGCACAATGCAGGCGGCGCTGGACACCTATTATGCTGAAAACGGCGCGTATCCCTTCGATACCACGCTGGACGCCTTAAAAACCAAGATGCTTAATGCCGGTCTTGTTGTGACTGCGACACCAAGTGAAGGGACCGACGGGCAGGACGGCACTCTCAGCGTGTCTGATCCCTGGGGCGCGACAAGCAATTACTTGTATCATTCCACGAGCGGCGCAAAGTTTTATATCAGCACAGGTTGGAATGAAGTGCAGGGCCAGACAGACACAGCGGTTTTTGGGAACGGAAACGCCGGTGCTTCAAATATGCCCACTGTCGGGGCTCCGTCTGAACCCACTTAAAATGAACAGGGGAAAGGGATTAAGCCTTTCCCCTGAAAAAAAATCAAGAATTGCTTTTGCGGAGTACATAATATTGAAACCAATGCTTCATGAATGAAAATAATCTTTCTCAATGTATTGATTTTATATTTTATTTTTGTATAATATAGACATAAAAATTTGATAAATTGAAACAATGTTGTTTCACATTTTTGAAACTAAGCAGTTTCCGCGAGGTGATGAAGCCTCATGCCGGTTATTCATGTTAGCCGGTGTGGGGCTTTTTTTATTTTCCGGTTACGAAAGGAGGGTAAAAACTCTTTATATAGATTGTTTCAATTATTTTGAACATTAACAGGGGGTGTTTTTAATGAAAACCGCAAAAGAAGTCCTGGACTTCGCCAGGGAAAAAGAAGTGAAGATGGTTGACGTGAAATTCATCGATTTGCCCGGCATGTGGCAGCATTTTTCCGTACCGATCCAGGAGTTTGACGAGGGTACTTTTACCGAGGGGCTTGGTTTCGACGGTTCCAGCATACGCGGTTTCAGGGTGATCAACGAAAGCGATATGATCCTTCTTCCAGATCCCGGGACGGCCTGCATCGATCCGTTCTGCAAAGCGACCACGCTGAGCATTATATGCAACGTGGCCGACCCGATCAGCGGCGAGAGATATAACCGCGACCCGCGGGGCGTCGCCCAGAGGGCGGAGGAATATTTAAAATCCACCGGCATTGCCGATCAGAGCTTCTGGGGGCCTGAGGCTGAGTTCTTTATCTTTGATGATATCAGGTTTGACCAGAACCAGCATTCCGGCTACTACTATATCGACTCCGTGGAAGGGAGCTGGAATTCGGGACGCGCGGAAGGACCCAACCTGGGCTACAAGCCCCGCTACAAAGAAGGCTATTTCCCGGTGGCGCCGACCGACTCCCAGCAGGACCTGCGCACCGAGATGGTCCTGACTATGCTTGACGTGGGTATTCCGGCTGAATGCCAGCACCACGAGGTGGCTACCGCGGGCCAGGCCGAGATAGACATTAAATACGGCCCGCTTGTTAAGATGGCGGACCAGTTGATGATGTATAAATACATTGTGAAAAACACGGCCAGAAAATACAACAAGACTGTTACCTTTATGCCAAAGCCCCTGTTCCAGGACAACGGTACCGGCATGCACGTGCACCAGAGCCTGTGGAAGGACGGCAAGCCATTGTTTTTTGACCCCAACGGCTACGCCATGCTGAGTGAAACAGCGCTTTATTACATCGGCGGTTTGCTGAAGCACGCCAGCGCGCTTACCGCTCTTACCAACCCGACCACCAACTCTTACAAAAGGCTTGTGCCCGGATACGAGGCCCCGGTAAACCTGGTTTATTCCCAGCGGAACAGGAGCGCTGCGGTCCGCATCCCGATGTACTCCAAAAGCCCGAAGGCGAAAAGAATTGAATTCCGTCCTCCCGACCCGTCATGCAACCCGTACCTCGCTTTTGCCGCGATGCTGATGGCCGGTCTCGACGGCATCAAGAACAAGATTTATCCGGGCGAACCTTTAGACAAGGATATATTCGAGCTTCCCCCGGAAGAAGCCAGGGAGATCCGTTCGGTCCCCGGGTCATTAGAAGAAGCGTTAAAAAATCTGCGGGACGACCACGAGTTCCTGCTGCAGGGCGGAGTATTTGACAAAGATATACTGGAGGCCTGGATAGATTACAAGTTAACCAGGGAATTCGACGCTATCAGGCTCAGGCCGCACCCATACGAATTTATGCTTTATTACGATATCTAAGCACAATGTGCAGTGACGGCTCAGGTTAAAGTTGTGGAATATGTAAGGCCTTCAGATTCCGTGAAGGAAATGGAGGCCTTATATTTCAGCCTGCGGGGGGTTTTACCTTGCCCAGTAACATAGATCAAATTTTTGAAAACTTCGCGAAAAACCTTGTTTTGCCTGGTGACCATTTAACACACGCGGTGGAAAAAAGCCTGCAGGTTACTGAGTGGGCCAAGCGAAAAATTAAATCATACGGAAGTTTTTTTGGCGGATCGTACCGCAGGGGTACCGATATACCCCAGGAAAGCCTGAAGCTGCACCTGCTGTTGAGACAGAAGCACTACTTTGATTGTGATGAAAATTCTACAAAAATGCTGTTTTTTTTAAAAAAAAGGCTGGCTGATGATTACCATAAACCTGTCATTAAGGGGGGCGGTACGGTTGTAAGGCTGAGTTCACCGACAGCCGCCGCCCTTGACCTGCTGCCCACCATAAAACTGAGCCGGGCGGGGTACCTTGTCCCAAACGGCCAGGGCGGGTGGTATAAAACCAATCCCAACAAAGAGGAAGCATTATTCAAGAATAAAGACGAGGCTTCCAGGGGAAGGTTTTTGAAACTGACCAAAATAATGAAGACATGGAATATTCATGCCGGCGGGCCTTTTGACCCTTACTACCTTGAGCTGATAATCTATTACAGGGTTAATGACTTTTCAAAATTTTACCCCGATCTGGTCCATTCACTTTTTTCCAGCATGCGTCTCTTTTTACCTGAATTTCTGAACTGCCCGGCGGCAGGCGAGGTTATATCATCCGGCGCCGGCGCAGGCGTCAAACAAACAGTGCTCTGCGAGGCCGAAGGGCTTGCAGGCAGGGCTGTTAAAGAAGGAGATATAATTAAGGCCAGGGAAATCTGGCAGTCGCTGTTAGGTGAAAACTTGGGTTCAGGTAAATATTGAGAAAATAAAGTTGCTTAACTGGAATTGCTGTGAACGGTTTTTATGCTCGAATCATTACTCCATCCTATGTTACCAAAGATGCCCCTCCCATATTTATAACCCTAAAACTATAAACACGTCGAAACGAGGAATGGGGACACACCTCTATTTGGAGCTTGGCTCATGGGCCGAGGAATGTCCCCGATCTAGGTATTTGTCTTTTTTGCCAAAATAAACTATACTGGTCTTAACGTACAGCACAATGGAGATAGCCATGGAACTGGCCAAACGCCTGGCCGCGGCAGCCGCATACGTGCCGGCAGGATCTGTTGCCGCCGATATCGGCACTGATCACGCCTACCTTCCCATTTACCTGGTTGAAGCGGGCATATGCCGTAAGGTGATCGCTACCGATCTAAGGCCGGGGCCTTTCCGGTCGGCGCTGCGGAAAGTTGAAGAACATAAACTTAACCACAGTATTGACCTCAGGCTGGGAGACGGGCTGAAGGTTATTGATCCGGCTGAAGTTGATATCCTCGTGCTGGCCGGTATGGGCGGCAATACGATCAGGGAGATTCTTGACGCCTCGCCGGAAGTTCTGGACACTGTTAAAATGCTCGTCCTGCAGCCGATGGCAGACCCCGGGGATCTCAGGCTCTGGTTGGTTGCGAGAGGATGGAAAATATTTGACGAGCAGCTGGTGGAGGAAAACGGCAAAATCTATGTTGTTATTGCTGCCGTACCGGGCTGCGAGGAAGTAAAAGACGCCGTCCTGCTGGAGCTGGGGCCCAGGCTGGCGGAAAAGAAAGACCCCTTGTTTGGCAGGTACCTGGAGACTATCGCGGTCAAGTATGAGCGTGCCCTGGCCGGTATGAGATCTTCAAACAGCGCTACGGCCATGGAAAAAGCTCTGGAAACCGAAAATAAAATTGCCGGGATCAGGAGGATTGCAGGTTGTCTGTAAAGTGTGCCAGCATATTCAGGTTAATTGAAGATATAGCTCCCTCTTACCTGGCCGAGGGCTGGGACAACTGCGGCCTTCAGGTTGGCGATCCACAGGCTGAAGTTGGAAAAGCGCTGCTGACACTCGATGTTAATATTGCAGTAGCGCGGGAAGCCGTGGATAGAGGCGCCGGCTTGATCATAAGCCATCACCCTTTAATGTTAAAGCCGCTGAAGACTATCAATGCCAGGCAGCCAATGGGCGAGCTAATCAATTTTCTGATCCGCAACAGCATTACGGTTTACGCGGCCCATACAAATCTCGACGCCGCAGCCGGCGGGGTTAACAGCGCTCTGGCCGGGAGGCTTGGCTTAACCGGGACGGTCGTCTTGCAGCAAACAGGCCGGTCAAATTTGTATAAGCTGGTTATCTTTGTTCCCGTGGGACACGAGGAAACTGTGCGGGCGGCAGTTTTGGGAGCCGGCGCAGGCTGGATTGGGAACTACAGCCACTGTTCTTTTATGGCTAGAGGGATTGGCACATTTAAGCCCCTGGCAGGCTCCAGCCCCTTTTACGGCAAAACCGGCGAGCTTGAACAGGTGGAGGAAGCCAGGCTTGAAACAATCGTTCCGGAAGGTATCCTGGACAAGGCCGTAGGCGCGATGCTGAGTTCCCACCCGTACGAGGAAGTCGCCTATGATATTTTGCCTTTGGAAAACAGGAGTACGGCCTGGGGCCTCGGCAGGGTGGGCAAACTGCCGGAACCCGTAACGCTGGGCCAGTTTGCAAGAAAGGTCAAGGAAAGCCTCGGACTGCCCGCGGTACGCCTGGGAGGCAAACCGGATGGGATTGTAAAAACTGTCGCCGTATGCGGCGGTTCCGGCGCCGATCTATGGCCGGACGCTTCAAAAGCGGGCGCGGATACAATTGTTACGGGTGATGTGAAATATCACACTGCCCAGGAAATAGTGGATGCGGGCATGAACTTTATAGACGCCGGCCATTATGGCACAGAATCAGTTATACTGCCGGTTCTGCTAAAATATCTGGGAGATATTAGCGGCAGGGCAGGCATTGATATCGAGCTGCTTTTATCGAAAACCAATACAGACCCTTTCACATACTTTTAAGATAGGGAGTCAGTGCTTCCTATCTTTAATATTTTTGAGGAGATGTTCGCATGCCGGATTTAAAGCTGCTCTGGGAAATCCAGGTTTTAGACGGTCAGAAAAGGTCCCTGGAACAAAATTTAAGAGGGGGGCAGATTTCGGAAGAGCTGAAGTCTCTTAAAGCCGATATTGAGGAAGGCCGGGCACTTTTCAATAAGTTAAAAGAGGAATACAGCAATTTAAAAAAGGCTCAAAAATTAAAAGAGATGGATGTTAACACGGCTAACGAACAGCTCAAAGCTCTGGGGCAGAAATTATATGACGGCTCTATAACCAACGTCAAAGAAATGAATTCAAACAGCAAGAAGCTTGAAAGTCTAAAAGATAAGGTAAAACAGGCGGAAGACGACATACTGACAAGTATGGAAAAGCAGGATGAACTGCGGGCGAAACTGGAAAAAATGAGCGCTGAGTTAAGCAACAAAGCGGAAGATTACCGCAAAAAGCATGGCTCTCTCCTGGCCAACCAGCAAAAGGTGAGACAGCTGATCGCCCAGATCCCCCTGGCCAGGCAGAAACTGCTTGACAAAGTCGATGTTGAGATCTGGCATAAGTACATGGAGATGAAAAAGAGGTTTAACGATCCCCTGGCGCGGGTGGAAAAAACGACATGCATGGGTTGCCGGATGGGGATCACATTCAACGAAATGCGGTTATTAAAGCATGGCGAGGATATGGTCTACTGCAGCAACTGCGGCAGGATGCTTTACTGGGAAAGACAGGGGTGATATAATTTTTTAAAATATTGGTGAGTAAATCAGGTGGTCGCGGGCGCCCTCGGGGCGCCTGAGGAAAGTCCGAGCTCCGCAGGGCAGGGTGCTGGGTAATACCCAGTGGGGGCGACCCCAAGGAAAGTGCCACAGAAATGCAGACCGCCGTAAAGGCAAGGATGGAACGGTGCGGTAAGAGCGCACCAGCGGCCGGGTGACCGGCCGGCTAGGTAAACCCCACCTGGAGCAAGACCAAATAGGGGAACACTTGCGGCGGCCCGCCGCTGTTCCCGGGTTAGGTCGCTAGAGGCGGCTGGCAACAGGCGTCCCAGACAGATGATCACCCACGACAGAACTCGGCTTACGATTTACTCACTACGTCCATTTTCTGCGGTTATGACTTACCGCGTTTTGTTATGGCTCATTGAGTGTAATTATCCCACTCACTGGGCCATGCTTTTATTTTCGCATTCCCTCGCTATTAAATTACAACGGGGGGCATATTATTAGTGGATTTTTGTAACAAGTTAATCCAAGCCTGCATAACCATGGTATAAATATAGATGTGGAGCTAAATTTTAGCTAGGATAGCACAAAATGAAATATGCCTTTAAAAAGGTTTATTTTTTTTAATTTTTATATAATTTAAATTAGCCGCATTATTTGATTATTAAAGCAATATTAATATTAAAAACAGATAATTTATAAAAATAAATAAACACTGCATAATATAATATATTATCAATTTGCTTTAAAAACATATTTTTACCAGGAAAGTTATGGTCATATAATTTAACAAATATTAAAAAGGTAATGTTGACAAAAACTTATAATTATATATGCAATACATCAGCATTATCTGTAACAGTTACGATTAATTACCTAACATAAAACTTTTTTTTAAGGTAATCATAATAACAGTTATCGCATAAAAATTTAAAAAGAAAGGAGGTTGACTAAATGCCTCGTAACACCAATCAAACTGTTGTACCAGGGGCAAAAAATGCAATCAACCAGATGAAATTTGAAATCGCCAACGAACTCGGCTTTGCCAACTATGCCAACATCGATAAGGGAAGCCTTCCGAGCAGAGCGAACGGTTATGTTGGAGGTAACATAACCAAAAGGTTGGTAGCGCTTGGAGAAGCTGCTCTGGCCAATAACACTGCGGGTGCGGTAGGCGCCACAAGCCAGGTTGGCTTAGACCAACCCCAAGGTTAATGTATATTAAATGTTACTGAATAGTTTACTTAAAAGAGGATTAGAAGGTTTAATCCTCTTTTAAGTTTTTTTATTCCATTAATGCTGTTATTACTGTTTTATAAGAGGAATGTTAATCTATTTAAAGAATAATTAAGTAATATATGCAGGTAAAAGGGTAGGTAGATATAAATGAGGTTTATTTATCTTTCAACCACTAAAGAAAAAGGCGATTTTGAAACTACCGAAAAGGCGGCAAAATATTTTGAAACTTTTATAAAAGAACCGGAAAAGGAATTTAATTTTAGAAGCAAAATCAGCAGGAAAAATTTCAAGCCGGATGAAGATATTTTTTTTCTTAAAACAGCCAGGATTAAAGATGAAAACACATTTATTGTAATTGCTTACGCCAGGTCCGCTTCTGCTGTTCTGGAACAACAGAAAAAAGGGTATGGGGATTACCCTTATTGTTTCAAGCTGGATTCCGGCAGCGTAAAGATCTTCCCTGATGGTATAGATATTGAGTATTTCAACAGTTTTATTTATGAAAAAAGGATAAGAGGAATAACAAAGAAAGATTTCTTTACCAGCAATATTTTAAATGGAAAGTACATAGGTTCACCCGCCTGGAGGTACTTTAACGAGGAAGATTCAAAGCTTATAATGAGTTGGTTCAAAGAGTTTTTATTTGACCATACCGTCTATTTTTTAAGTGAAGAGAGAAAATTTTGCGATCAAATAAACAATTTGTTTTGTGGAGCACTATAGATGAAAAAGGACAGGTGAACGATGAAGGATTTTAAACACAAGCTGTTGGCCGTCATGCAGCACGTGGTAATAGTGAACCGGAAAGAAGTACTGCTGCTGCGCTATTCCAATTACCAGGGCCAGGGTGTGGAAGGACTGTGGGGCCTGCCCGGCGGGCATTACCAGTCCGGCGACCCGACAGGAGACCTGAAGAGGGAAGTCGAGGAGGAAACCGGACTCCGCATGGGAGGCAGCCCGCGGCTGCTGAAAAATTATGTTGTGATGTTTCCGGACGGGGTGGAAAGATACGGAGTGTTTTACCTGTATAAAATTGGCAGCGCTGGCAGGCCGACTATCAGGCTCAGCCAGGAACACACGGAATACATGTGGGCGGGGCGGGAAGACCTGGAAATACCCTTTATTGGGCCTTACCACAGGCTGGTCGTGGAAGAAACACTCGATTCACAATTATAATAAATTATTAATTTTTAGGAAAGGAATCTTTAAATAATAGGGATTAATATATATAAAACGATTTAACAGAGAATAGTCTCTATATTGGAAGGTGTTTTTAATGCTTCGCAAACAATGGATGCTGCGTCAGGTGGCTCACTGTAAAGGCGGGTGCTCCGGCCTGTTCTGGGCATGACTTAAAACTGCCCGGGCTTTGGTTCACGGTTTGTTAACATGCCAATTTGTATATAAGGAGTTTTTTTATGCGCTGGCTAAATAGGTTTCATGATGAACATGCGGCTGTGGAAATTATATTAACCAAGCTGGAAGGAAACTTAAAAGATATAGAACACGGTGAAGCCGGTGCGAACGTAATCTGGGAATTAAAAGAATTTGTGGAGATAATCAATAATGTGATCATCCCACACTTTAAAGCCGAAGAAAAAGATGTGTATCCCGAAGCTTTGCGGGTGAGTGGTGATAAAAGTTTTATCTCAAGCATGTATGAAGAGCATAATTTGCTATATGACGCTTTTGCAGGATTCATCGATGCCCTGGGGGAGGAAAACATCGATTTCAGGGTCGGGGGCAGGTTCGGCATCTCCTCGCCCCTGAGGAACAGGCCCGGCTTGGCGGCCATGATCTTGAAGTAGATCCGGTTGTTCTTGCGAAGGCTGT
>CAZPXL010000018.1:5229-17155 GCA_964591005.1 uncultured Eubacteriales bacterium | reverse complement strand
CCTTCTCTGCTCACCTGTATCCCGAAGAGGCTGCGCACCGTGGTTTTGACCGGCGTTCCCAGCGCCCTGAAGGCGCTGAAATCCTGTTTCCCCACCAGGTGCCGCGCACCTTCCCGCATTGCTTCCACATCCAGAAACCGGGGTATATGATAGCTGTAAAGCCTGAGAAAAGGAGAAGGTTTTTCCCCGTTATTAATAGCATACCGGTAAGTCTTGGATGCTGCCGAAAAGCGTGAATGAAATGATTCCGGAACCTCAACCGAATCCAGCGCGACAATATCCACCGGCAGCACGCTGTTAAGGGCGTATGCGAGCCGCTCAGGCGGTATTCGCAAATCACCGGATTCAAAATTAACCACCTGGCCGCGGGCGTGCACCCCGGCGTCCGTACGACCGGCCCCGACAACCCTGATTTCCCTTTTAGCCAGCCTGGACAGCCTTTCTTCAAAAACCCCCTGCACAGTCAGGAAAGCTGTGCCGCGCTGTTCCTGGAAACCGTGATAATTGGTGCCGTCATAAGCTATTGTAACCTTAATATTAGCCATGAAGTCCTCAGAAAAAACGTTTTCACATGATTCACAAGATTAATTTTCAAGATAAAAAATATTTTCACAAGATTTACAAGATTATCAAGATTAACAGGATTAAAGAATAGGAATTATTTAATTAAAATACTTATTATACCTTTTGTAAATGTAATCTTTAAATTTAATATAAATCTTGTAAATCCTTAAAATCTTGTTAATCCTGTGATAATTTTTTTAATTACTCTTGTTAATCCTGTGTTAACCATTCATATCAACCGCAGGGCAACGACCCCCGCCAGCACGGCCAGCGCCACGCCGATTGCCGCGTAATCCGGGGCGCTGAATTTGAGCGCCCTCATCCTGCTCCGGTTGGCGCCTCCCCGGTAACAGCGGGCCTCCATGGCAACGGCCATGTTGTCCGCACGCCGGAGCGCGCCGGCAAAAAGAGGCACAAACAAAGGCAGCAGGCTCTTCGCCCATTTTGCCGGGCTGCCGGTGGCAAACCCCGCTCCCCTCGACCGCTGCGCGCTGATTACGACCTCTGCCTCCTGCAGCAGGGTGGGAATAAAGCGGAGGGCGAGGGTCATCATCATGGCCAGCTCATGAGCTGGTACTCCCAGGCGCTTGAATGGAGATATTATGCTTTCCAGTCCTGCCGTCAGCTTGATTGGGGGGGTCGTTAGTGTTGGCAGGAAGGCGGTTAAAATCAGCAGCGCCAGGCGCAGTAAAATCTCGCCGCCGGCGGCTGCGCCCTCCCGTGAAATTTTCAGCGGCCCCAGCCCGGCCAATGCCGTTCCAGGCGTTAATAAGGCCTGGAGCAAAAAAGTAATGACAAGCAGTATCCAGAGTGATTTAAGGCTGCCCAGTAATATTTTCAGAGGCAGCTTCGACGCTGATAGTGCTGTAACCGTCAGCAGCCCGGCCAGTACAAAGCCCTGCCAGTTGGAGGCTGCCAGAATAGACGCGGCTGCAGCCAGGACCCCGAGCACTTTTGTCCTGGGATCCAGCCGGTGCAGCAGTGAATCGCCGGGTATATACTGGCCCAGGGGAATGCCGCCTAACATTGTGCCTCTCCCAGCAGGCCGGCGATCTCATCCTCAGCCTCGGCCGCGGTCAGCACATCGGTGCGGACTGTTTTACCCAGCGAACGCAGTTTGTGCATCAGCCGGGCCGGGGCAGGCACATCCAACCCCAGCGCGGTCAATTCCGCCGCCCGGTTGAATATCTCCCGGGGGCTGCCTTCCATAACCAGCCGGCCTCTGTCGAGCACCGCCACCTGCTCCGCCATGAGGGCCACTTCTTCCATGTCATGCGTAACCAGAATTATGGTTGCGCCTTCTTTGCGGCGAAACTCATCCACATGGTCCATTAACTGCCGCCTTCCCCGCGGGTCAAGGCCAGAGGTGGGCTCGTCCAGGATCAGCACCTGCGGCTTCAGCGCCAGCACTCCAGCGATGGCAGCTTTCCTGCGCATGCCCCCGCTCAGGCGAAAGGGAGACATCCCGCCCGCTTCAAGCGGGTCAAGGCCAACCAGACGCAGCGCCTCGTCCACCCGTTCCTTCACTTCAGCCTCATCAAAGCCCATATTTCTGGGGCCGAAGGCAACGTCATCAAAGACCGTTTCTTCAAAAAGCTGCTGTTCAGGCTGCTGGAAAACCAGTCCCACACTGCGCCAGAGATCACGCCGCTGCCTTTTATCCGAAGTGTCTATCCCGCATACCCGCAGTCTGCCGCCGTCAGGAGTCAGGAGCCCGTTAAAATGCCGCACAAGAGTTGACTTGCCGGAGCCGGTCGGGCCGATAATTGCTAAAAAAACGCCCTTTTCTATATCCAGGGAAATACTGTCTAAGGAAGTCACCTGGAACGGCGTACCTGTCGAATATATATGGGTTAGGTTTTCAATCTCGATAATCGGTGAAATAAGAGGCGCCCCCCTCCATAAGTCAGGGTTCCCCCTTTAAACTATACCGGGCGGTTCTTTAAGTATGATACTATATCGTCAATAGTAAGAATGCCTTCTGGCAGCGCAAAACCCCGTTTTCTCAAACCGTGCGCAATTTGTGCCGCTGCAGGCAGCTTCAGGCCCAAACCTTCCAACAGTTCAACCTCACCAAATACCCTGGCGGGCGGGCCGGACAACACAATTCTGCCGTCCGACAAAATAACGGCTCTGTCCGCCAAAACAGCCTCCTCCATGAAATGGGTAACCAGTACCACGGTTGCCTTCATGGTCCGGTTCAGGCTGACCAGCGTGTCCATCAGATCAGCGCGCCCGCCGGGATCCAGCATGGAACTTGGCTCGTCCAGGACCAGGCACGAGGGGCGCATGACCAGCACGCCGGCAATAGCCAGCCTCTGTTTCTGACCGCCTGAAAGCAGGTGAGGGGCATGTTTTGCGTACTGGGACAGGCCGGTTAAGCGCAGGGTCTCTTCCACCCTCTTCTGAACCTCTTCAGATGGCAGCCCCAGGTTTTCGGCTCCGAATGCCGCATCCTCTTCAACAAGAGAACTCACTATCTGGTTATCGGGGTTCTGAAAAACCATGCCCACCCGGCGGCGTATCTCCCAGACATTTTCCGGAGCCGCGGTATCCATCCCCCCGACAATTACCTGTCCGGCCGATGGCGTCAACATGGCGTTGAAATGCCTGGCCAGGGTGGATTTCCCCGAGCCGTTGGGTCCCACAACCGCAAGAAATTCTCCGGCTTTCACATTAAGGTTTATGCCGGATAAAGCCCTGTGCTCGCCTGGTTTACCGCGGTTGTAAAAGTAGGTGAGATCTTTAACTTCGATTAATGTTTCATCCGGGCCATGGGCCGTGAGCTGCGAGTCTCTTGATTCCGGGCCGCTCTTTATATATTCTGCAGCATTTGACTCCGTCATCTTTTCTCACATCCCACGCCCCAATTAAGAACTCATTATACTAATTCCAAGATTACCATTTCCGCGGCATCGCCACGGCGGTGGCCCACCTTGATCAAACGGGTGTAGCCGCCGGGCCGGTCGGCATACTTGGGCGCGATTGTATCGAATAGTTTTTTGACAACTTCTTCTTCGTACAAATAGGCAAGCGCCTGGCGGCGGGCCGCCAGATCTCCCTGCTTGGCGGTTGTGACCAGCTTCTCGGCAATGCTTTTTACTTCCTTGGCTCTGGTCTCGGTTGTATTGATCCGTTCATCCCGGAAGAGGGATGTGACCAGGTTGCGGAGCATGGCCTTGCGGTGGCCCGTATTAACACCTAATTTCTGGTATGCCACTTTCTAAAGCCCTCCCTTACTCGTCGTCCTTCCTCAGCGAGAGGCCCAGTTCTTCCAGCTTGTTAATGACTTCTTCCAGGGACTTTTTCCCCAGGTTCCTTACTTTCATCATATCTTCTTCGTTGCGCTGGATTAGTTCCTCTACGGTATTTATTCCGGCCCGTTTCAAGCAGTTGTATGAACGCACTGAAAGGTCCAGTTCTTCTATAGTCATCTCCAGGAGCTTGTCTTTTTGCTCCTCTTCTTTTTCCACCATGATCTCCACATCGCTGACACTTTCGGTAAGTCCGATAAAAAGACGCAGGTGGTCGTTCAATATTTTGGCCGAGAGGCTGGTAGCCTCATCAGGCCTGATACTGCCGTTGGTCCATACTTCCAAAGACAGCTTGTCATAATCGGTAACCTGGCCGACCCGGGTGTTTTCCACGGTGTAATTCACTTTTTTTACCGGCGTGAAAGCCGAATCTATCGGGATAACCCCTATAATATGATCGCCTTTTTTGTTGCGTTCGGCAGTGACGTATCCCCGCCCCTTGGATACTGTTATCTCCATTGCCAGCCTCGAGTTATCGGCCAGGGTGGCGATAACCAGTTCAGGGTTAAGGATTTCGATATCCGCGTCGTGGATGATGTCACCTGCTGTGATCACACCCTCCGTTGCTGTTTCAATCCTTAGTATCTTCTCGTCCTCGCCGTAAATCTTTAAACAAAGGCTTTTGAGATTCAGAATGATATCCGTAACGTCCTCGACAACACCCGGTATGGTTGAAAACTCGTGCAGCACGCCGTCTATTTTGACGGATGTTACCGCGGCGCCGGGCAGGGAAGAAAGCAGGATACGGCGCAGGGAATTACCCAGGGTAATTCCGTAACCCCTTTCCAAAGGCTCCACCACGAATTTGCCATAGGTATTATCGTCGTTCATTTCAACGATCTCAATTTTAGGTTTCTCGATTTCGAGCATAAAGGTTCCCTCCTAAGATTGTGCTGGCAATGTGCGGTCTGCGGTTGGCATAAATGGAAATCACCAGGGTGATATCCACAATCGACCCAACGACCAGCGCCAACAACCAAAATCCTATCTGGAGTACAGCTCTACGATCAGGTGCTCCTGCACAGTAGCATCAATTTGATCCCGCGTCGGCAGATCCACTACTCTGGCCCTGGCCTGTTCGGCTTCAAGTTCCAGCCAGGCAGGTGGGGTGCGGTCGCCTGCTCTCTCCAACAATTCCTTAACTCTGGGTGATTCTTTGCTTTTTTCCCGGACTGTTATGACATCGCCAACCCTGATTAAATAAGAAGGGATATTGACCTTGCGGCCGTTTACCAGGAAATGGCCATGACGGACAAGCTGCCTGGCTTCGCTGCGCGATGACCCCAGGCCCAGGCGGTATATAACATTGTCCAGGCGCCTTTCCAGAAGGCGAAGCAGGTTTTCACCGGTGATACCCGGCTGCCTTTCAGCCTTTTCAAAATACCTTCTGAACTGGTTTTCCAGGATACCGTAAATTCTGCGGGCTTTTTGTTTTTCCCTCAGCTGCAGCCCGTACTCTGAAACTTTTTTGCGCCCCTGTCCATGCTGGCCGGGAGCGTAAGCCCGGCGCTCAATCGCGCATTTCGGAGTGAAGCACCTGTCTCCTTTTAAATAAAGCTTCTGGCCCTCCCGGCGGCACAGCCGGCAGACCGATCCAGTATATTTTGCCAAAAAAAGCGCACCTCCTTAAACTCTCCGGCGCTTGGGCGGCCGGCATCCGTTATGAGGAATAGGAGTAACATCCTTGATCATGTTTACCTCGAGACCAGCGGCCTGCAGGGAGCGAATGGCTGCTTCCCGGCCGGCGCCCGGCCCCTTAACCATGACTTCTACCTCTTTCAGGCCGTGTTCCATGGCCTCTTTGGCTGCGTTCTCGGCTGCCTGCTGGGCAGCGTACGGGGTGCTTTTTCTGGAACCTTTAAATCCCACCCCACCGGCGCTGGCCCAGGAAAGGGTATTGCCTTTAGTATCGGTAATGGTAACGACGGTGTTATTGAAAGTGGACCTGATGTGAGCAATTCCATTTTCTATGTTTTTGCGTTCACGTTTTTTAGTCCTGGCTACGCGACGCGCCATTGAATAACCTCCTCTAACCTATTTTTTTCTGCGGACGCCGACTGTCTTCTTCGGTCCCTTACGGGTCCTGGCATTGGTTTTGGTCCGCTGGCCGCGCACGGGCATGCCGCGGCGGTGCCGCAGACCCCGGTAACAGCCAATTTCAATTAATCGCTTGATATTTAGTGCGATTTCCCTGCGAAGATCTCCCTCAACCTTGAGGTTTTTCTCAATAACATCCCGCAACCTGTTTATTTCTTCTTCTGTAAGGTTCTTCACCCTGGTATCCGGGTTTACGCCGGTCTGGGTCAAGATCTGTTGGGACGTAGGCTTGCCGATGCCAAAAATATAGGTCAAGGCTATTTCCACCCTTTTATCTCTTGGCAAGTCAACGCCAGCAATACGTGCCATATTCTATTCAACACCTCCTGTTTTACCCTTGTGTCTGTTTGTGTTTTGGGTTTTCACAGATTACCATAACCTTGCCGTTTCTGCGAATTATCTTACATTTTTCGCACATAGGTTTAACCGATGGCCTGACTTTCACCATCAACCCCTCCTTAATTCGGTTGTCAGTCGTCGGAAGTCGGATGTCGGACTGCTTGTTGGAATTCGCTAAAGCGAATTCCTTCTTAAATCTGACTACCCACTGCCCACTACTGACTACTGATTTCACTTGTAGCGGTAAACAATTCTTCCGCGACTTAAGTCATAAGGGGAAAGCTCGACCATCACCCGGTCTCCTGCCAGGATCCGGATAAAGTTCATTCTGATTTTCCCCGAAACGTGCGCCAAAACCTTGTGACCGTTTTGCAGCTGGACGCGAAACATCGCGTTTGGCAGCGGTTCGATCACGGTTCCTTCAACCTCGATCACATCTTGTTTTGACATCAGAGATAAAGTAAACCTCCTTATAATTAAAATGGACACTATTTTTACCGCCTGCTGTAAAAAGACTGCATTTCCAAAGCTTCAGCACTGTTTGCCTTGTTGGCGCCAGCTCTACAGCGGCAGTTGACTGACAAGACTCTTTAGTTCCTTCCGGACATCCTCGCTGGTAACCCTTTTCCCTAATTGCGCCTTTTCAAAAATATGACCTGCGACAAGATTATAAAATTTCAAATGTTTTATATTTTTAATCTTGGGCTTTTCCACTTTTCGCCCTTCACCATCTGCAACCCGGACCCTGGATTCATTTTCAATCTGTACCACCAGGTAGAACATACCGCTGTCCCTGCCCTGTATTGAAGAAACCAGTTGCCCGATCCGCACCTCATTATCTGACATGATCCATCCTCCTGAGACGCGGTTTTAACCGCTCAGACACGTGATATTTCATATCTTAGTAAGTATCTCCGGTTGGTCGTCGGTGATAGCTATTGTATGTTCGAAATGGGCTGAGAGTTTTGCGTCTAAAGTTACCACAGTCCAGTTGTTCGCAAGAGTTCGCACTTCATAAGTGCCCATATTGATCATAGGTTCTATCGCTAATGTCATTCCCGCTTTTAACCTGGGACCTCTCCCCGGCTTTCCAAAATTGGGGACCTGTGGTTCCTCGTGCGGCTTACTTCCTATTCCATGGCCCACATAATCACGGACCACGGAGTATCCGTAACCCTCCGCACAGGTCTGCACGGCATGAGAAATGTCTGACAACCTGTTTCCCGCTTTTGCCATCGCAATCCCTTTATACAGGGACTCCTCCGTAGCTTTTAACAGTTTTAAAACTTCAGGGCTGACGTCTCCCACCGGGTAGGTGGCGGCGCTGTCACCAAAATATCCATTTATTTCCGCCCCGATGTCAATACTGATAATATCACCGTTTTCCAGTTTTCTTAAACTCGGGAACCCGTGCACTACCTCCTCGTTCACGGAGGCGCAAATAGTGTACGGAAAACCGTAAAGTCCTTTAAAAGCAGGCCTGGCGCCTTCTTTAATAATTATCTCCTCTGCCAGCCTGTTCAGCTCTAAAGTTGTTATTCCCACCCTGATTGCCTTGGCCAGTGCGGCGTGCGTTTTCGCCACCACCCGCCCGGCTTCACGCATATAAGAGAGTTCCCTCTCGGATTTACAGGTAATCATAATTTCACCTACTTAATAAAACCCTGGTAGCTGCGCATCAGAAGATGTGATTCTACCTGTTTCATGGTGTCAAGGGCGACACCCACGACAATCAGCAAGGACGTGCCCCCGAAGTAAACATTGGGTATCTTGGTGGCCAGCAGCACGAAATTCGGCAGGATCGCGATCAGGGCCAGGAATATAGCTCCGGACAGGGTAACCCTGCTCATGATCTTGCTGATATATTCAGCTGTGGGCCGCCCGGGACGCAGCCCCGGGATAAATCCACCGTATTTTTTAATGTTGTCCGCCACATCCGTTGGGTTCATCACTACCGCGGTATAAAAATAGGTGAAGCCAATAATCAGGAGCGCGTAGATAACCGTATGCGCCGCTGTTCCCCAACCCAGGTACGCGCTGTAGAAGTTCGCCAGCCCGCTTCCCTGAAACATCTTAATGATGGTCTCCGGAAACATTAAAAGGGATGAGGCAAAAATGATCGGCATAACGCCGGCCTGGTTTACTTTCAGCGGCAGGTGTGTTGTCTGGCCCCCGTATACCCGGCGGCCTACTACCCTTTTCGCGTAACGCACAGGGATGCGGCGCTGCCCTTCCTGCACCGCGACCACGGCAGCAATTACGAGCGCTGCAATGACAGCAAGCAGAATAAGGCTTAAAATGTTTATCGTTCCGGCATTCAGGTATTCTCCAAGCCTTGCCGCGCCCTGGGGCACCCTGGAAACAATGCCGGCGAAAATCAAAAGTGAAATACCGTTGCCAATACCTCTTTCAGTGATCTGCTCGCCCATCCACATCAGGAAAGTCGTCCCGGCTGTGATGGTAAGCGCGGTCATGGCATAAGATATCGGACCGGGATTCTGCAGCGACCCGCTGACGCCCACCACCATACCGATACCCTGGATATAAGCAAGGATAACGGTCAGGTAACGGGTATACTGGGTAATCTTCTTGCGTCCCTCCTCACCTTCCTTTTTAAGCCGCTCCAGGTGCGGTATTACCACTGTAAGCAGCTGAAGGATAATGGAGGCGTTAATATAGGGCATGATGCCCATGGCAAAAACGGAAAAGTTCTTTAAGGCGCCCCCGGATATGATGTCGAAAAACCCGAAAATAACCCCGCTGTTGACCAGGTCCGCAAACCGTTCCGGGTTAACCCCCGGTACCGGTATGTGCGCGCCCAGCCTGAAAATAAAGATCATACCCAGTGTATAAAGAAGCTTTGTCCTTAATTCAGAGACCTTAAACGCCGTCTTGAAACTTCCAAGCAATTAAATCACCTCAGTTTTACCACCGGCCGCCGCGATTTTTTCTTCAGCCGATTTACTGAACGCCTGGGCTTTAACTGTAAGGGATTTTTCCAGGGTGCCCTTACCCAGTATTTTTACACCATCGGCTGTTTTCTTGATTACCCGGGCGGCGAGCAGTGTTTCTGGAGTCACCACGTCTCCGTCTTCGAAACGATTCAATTGGCTTATATTTATCGCTATAATTTCTTTAGAAAAAGGGTTATAAAATCCGCGCTTGGGCATGCGGCGCTGCAGCGGCATCTGGCCGCCTTCAAAACCTGGGCGCACACCGCCTCCAGACCGGGAATTTTGACCCTTGTGACCCCTGCCGGCCGTTTTACCCAGGCCCGAACCGATACCCTGGCCCTTGCGGGTTGGCTTCGTCCTTGCTCCGGGAGCCGGCCTCAAATCTTGCAGTTTCACTTGTCCCACCTCCCTTATGCTTCCTCAACCTTAAGCAAATGGCTGACTTTATTGATCGCACCCCTGATCTGTGGTGTATCTTCCTGTATGACGAAACGGTTGGTCTTGGTCAGGCCCAGGGTGCGCACAGTGACCCGCTGGTCTTCCGGGCGGCCGATAAGGCTTTTGACCAGGGTTATCTTCAACTTAGCCAAAATCTTCCCTCCTAGCCTAACAACTCTTCTACAGTCTTTCCTCTTAACCGGGCCACATCTTCTATCGTCTTTAAACTCATTAATCCGACCATGGTCGCGCGGACCATATTATTGGCGTTATTTGATCCAAGTGATTTTGTGAGTATGTCACGTATCCCGGCCAGTTCCAGAATAGCACGCACCGGACCGCCAGCGATAACACCGGTACCGGGGGCGGCAGGTTTTAAGAGAACTTTGCCCGCGCCAAATACTCCAGTAACTTCATGGGGAATAGTCGTACCGGTAATAGGAACTTCTATCATTGATTTTTTTGCGTCTTCAATACCTTTGCGGATAGCTTCCGGAACTTCCCCGGCCTTGCCGAGCCCGTAGCCGACGTGACCGTTGCCGTCTCCGACCACCATCAGAGCTGAAAAGCTGAATCTCCGTCCGCCTTTAACTACTTTGGCTACACGGTTAATATAAACTACTTTTTCGGTCGTTTCCAGTTTGCTGGCGTCAATTCTCGCCATCTATTTCCCTCCTTTTCGCTGTACTCCAAGAATATCTCCTGCAGGCGCCTTCCTCCTAAAATTCCAACCCGCCGGCCCTGGCAGCATCCGCCAGTGCTTTAATCCGACCGTGGTAAACATAACCGGCACGGTCAAATACCACCTGCTTGATTCCTGCTTCCATCGCTTTTTTCGCCAGCAGTTCACCGACGGCAGTGGCCGCCGCGGTATTGTTGCTTGAAGGCAGCTTACCCTTCAATTCAGGCGCCAGTGTTGATATCGACACCAGTGTTGTACCTTTTTCATCATCAATAATCTGCGCGTAAATATTTTGCAGGCTGCGGAATACGTTTAGCCTGGGCCGCTCTGCGGTACCCTGGATTTTCTTGCGCACCCTCTCGCGCCGGATTCCCCGCAGCGCCTTTCGGCTGGGTTTGTTCAGCATGTTTATGATTCACTCCCTTCAGGCCATATACATAAGCCTTTATGAATCCGGTAATTCCGTCCGGGCTAATTACCTTTTAGCTCCGGCCTTGCCGGCCTTGCGCCTGATTTTTTCACCCTCGTATTTAATACCTTTGCCTTTATAGGGCTCCGGCTCCCGGACCGAGCGCACCTTTGCCGCCAGTGCGCCGACCTTTTCTTTGTCAACGCCCTTAATGCTAATCTTGGTAGGCACGGGCACTTCGATTTCCAGGCCTGATTCCGGTTCAATTTCAACCGGGTGAGAATAACCTACGGCCAGCACAAGTTTATTGCCCTGCTTGGAGGCACGGTATCCAACCCCGACCAATTCCAGGTTTTTCTGAAATCCGGCGGTCACGCCCACGACCATATTGCTCAGCAGGGTGCGGGTTAAACCGTGCAGAGACCTGTGCAGTTTATTGTCAGACGGCCGTTCAACAACCAGCTGTCCTTCCTCGTGTTTAATAATCATATCCCGGTGCAGTTCTCTTTCCAGCTGGCCTTTTGGCCCTTTGATCCTGACGGTCGTCCCGTCAATATTGATATCAACGCCAGGGGGCACTGGGATAGGCTGCTTACCAATTCTGGACATCCATTACACCTCCCAATTCAGCCGACATCCGCTTAATAACCAGCGTCGGGCTGCTTTTGGAACTTGCTGTATCGCAAATCCCTTCAAGATTACCAAACGTAGCAGATTACCTCGCCGCCAAGCCCTTCCTTACGGGCTCTTTTATCCGTCATGATACCTTTAGATGTAGATATTATCGCAATGCCAAGGCCTCCTAAGACCTTCGGCACGTCATCTTTTCTGGCATAGACTCTTAAGCCTGGCTTCGATATGCGCTTTAAGCCGGTAATTACGCGCCCTTTATTGGCGCCGTACTTTAGATATACCCTGATAATTCCCTGCTTGCCGTCGTCAATATACTCATATTCTTTGACGAAACCTTCATCCCGCAGGATCGCGGCAATAGCCTTTTTCATCCTGGAAGCAGGAGCTTCAACTTTATCATGATAAACCGTGTTGGCGTTGCGAATACGGGTTAAGAAGTCTGCAATCGGATCAGTCATAACCATGCAACTAACCTCCTTCCTTAATACAGAGGGCC
>CAZPXL010000018.1:0-5129 GCA_964591005.1 uncultured Eubacteriales bacterium | reverse complement strand
TACCAGCTGGCTTTGCGGATTCCAGGAAGTTCACCTTTATAAGCCAGTTCCCGGAAGCAGATCCGGCATATTCCGAATTTCCTCATATATGCGTGAGGCCTTCCGCAAAGTTTGCACCTGTTATATGCCTGTACTTTAAACTTTGGAGGACGTGCCGCTTTTAAGACCAATGATTTTTTTGCCACAATCTTCCCTCCTTTATGCAGCCTTGAATGGCATGCCCATTAACTTCAACAGTTCCTTGGCTTCTTCGTCTGTTTTAGCAGTGGTTACAAAAATAATATCCATACCACGGATTTTATCAATTTTATCGTAATCTATCTCCGGGAAAATAAGCTGCTCGCGCACACCCATGCTGAAATTGCCGCGCCCGTCGAAGGATTTTGCCGAGATGCCGCGGAAGTCCCGCACCCTGGGCAGCGCTATGCTGAAAAGCTTATCCACGAACTCGTACATTCTCTCACCGCGCAAAGTCACTTTCGCGCCGACAGTCATTCCGGCACGCAGTTTGAATGCTGCAATGGATTTTTTAGCCTTGGTGGTAACCGGTTTTTGGCCGGTAATGATCATCAGGTCATTTACCGCGGCGTCAATGATCTTGGAATTCTGAATAGCTTCACCCAAACCCATATTAACAATTACTTTTTCAATTTTAGGAGCCTGCATGATACTTTTGTACCCGAACTTCTGCATCAGGGCCGGTACAACATCGTTTTTGTATTTATCTTTAAGCCTGGACACTATATTACCTCCCTTCTCGGAAGTTGTTTATCTGCAGCCGGATTTTAGCTAAAACTCGTACATGCGATTTAATCTGACTGCTCACTGCTTATAAGGACTCGCCGCACTTCTTGCAAATGCGTATTTTTTCACCGTTGTCAAGAATTTTCTTGCCGACCCTGGTAGGGCTGTTGCATTTGCTGCAGTACAGCATAACATTTGAACTGTGAATAGGGGCTTCCTTTTGCATGATGCCTCCCTGCGGCAGCTTTTGAGTAGGCCTGGCGTGGCGTTTAACCACGTTAACTCCTTCGACAACCACCTTGCTGCTGTCCGGGATCACTCTAAGTACTTTCCCTTTTTTACCGGAATTCTTACCGGCTATTACCAGTGCCGTGTCTCCTTTGCGGACGTGGACCTTCTTTTTAGCTTTTTGTTCAGCCATGTGTTGTTCACCTCCAAATTGAACCGCAAGCTGCAGGCCTTCGGTTATTCCCCTGCATCGGGGACATCCCCCGGCCATTACATCGGGGACATTCCTCTGACATCAAAGGACTACCTATGAGAGAGGTGTGTCCCCATTCCTCTGTCATAGTATGTTTGTTAAGATACGAGTCTGCTGACATCTGTCCCATTCCTTATAGTACTTCAGGCGCCAGAGAAACAATTTTCATAAAATCGCGATCTCTCAGTTCACGCGCGACCGGCCCAAAGATACGGGTACCGCGCGGGCTCTGGTCATCCTTGATAACCACCGCGGCGTTTTCGTCAAACTTGATATAGGAACCGTCCGGGCGACGAACTTCTTTTTTGGTACGGACCACCACGGCCCTCACTACGTCACCTTTTTTTACAACACCGCCAGGGTTGGCTTCCTTTACGGAACAAATGATAACATCACCCACACTGGCATAGCGGCGCAGTGCCCCGCCAAGAACACGAATGCATAAAAGCCTGCGTGCTCCGGTGTTATCCGCTACGGTAAGCATAGTTTCGACTTGGATCACAACTACTACCTCCTTACTGACAAAGTGGGAGGTGGAACATCTGAGTCGTGGGTCGTTTGACGTGTATATCCGGGTATTCCCCTGTAGGGAGGGATTCATCCCGCCAAGTGCGTGCGGCCAAAGCCGCACCTACAGTTTTCACGTCTTTCTCACGTCTCACTTGTCACACTTCACACGTCTTATATTTGTTCCGCTCTTTCAAGGATTTCGATAATACGCCACCGCTTTTCTTTGGAGAGGGGCCTGGTTTCCATCATTTTTACCTTGTCGCCGATACGGCAGGAATTTTCCTCATCATGCGCTTTGAACTTCTTGGTGCGGCGAATGGTGCGCTGGTACAGGGGGTGCCTGACCAGGGATTCAACGGCCACAACCACGGTCTTATCCATTTTGTCGCTTACTATTTTGCCGGTAAGCACCTTGCGCATTCCACGCTCTTCCATTTCATTACCCCCCTTTACGCCCGCTGGATCCCCAACTCGCGCTCACGAATTATAGTTTTGACCCGCGCAATCTTGCGGCGGACTTCTTGTAATTTCATCGGGTTATCCAGCTGTCCTGTCGCCATCTGGAACCTCAACTTAAAGAGCTCGTCTTTGGAGTCGGTTAGTTTTTTGCCAAGCTCGGCATCGGTCAATTCCCGCAGCTCTTTAACCTTCATTGACCTCACCCACTTCCCCGCGTTTAACAAACTTTGTTTTGATCGGCAGCTTGTGAGAAGCCAACCGCATGGCTTCACGCGCTATATCTTCAGTAATGCCGGCCAGCTCAAACATAATCCGGCCAGGTTTCACCACGGCCACCCAATATTCCGGGGTACCTTTACCTGAACCCATGCGGGTCTCAGCCGGCTTGGCGGTCACCGGTTTGTCCGGGAAAATCCTGATCCAGACCTTACCGCCACGCTTTATATAACGGGTCATGGCAATACGGGCCGCCTCAATCTGCCTGTTGGTGATCCAGGCCGGCTCGAGTGCCTGAAGCCCATATTCGCCAAAACTGATTTCTTTGCCGCCCTTGGCCTTTCCTACCATCCGGCCGCGGTGCTGTTTGCGGTATTTAACCCTTTTCGGTATAAGCATGTTTGCTTATTCGCCTCCTTCACCGGGAGCGGGTTTCCCTCCCCTGGCCGGGGTTCTCGCAGAAACCTTGGCTGCCGGTAAAACTTCTCCTTTATAAATCCAAACTTTAATTCCTATTTTTCCATAGGTTGTGTTGGCCTCAGCAACTCCATAATCAATATCAGCGCGCAGGGTATGGAGCGGCACCTTACCTTCGCTGTACCACTCGCTGCGGGCAATTTCCGCTCCGGCCAGCCGGCCGCCGCAGGCAATTTTGATACCCTTGGCTCCCATTTTCATGGAACGTGAAACCACCTGTTTCATGGCGCGCCTGAAAGCAATCCTCTTTTCAAGCTGAGCGGCCACATTTTCGGCCACTAGTTGGGCGTCAAGCTCAGGAACCTTGATTTCAACAATGTTCACGTTAACCTGTTTTCCGGCAAGGCTTTCCAACTGCTTGCGCAGGTTTTCCACTTCCACTCCGCCGCGGCCGATTACAATGCCGGGCTTAGCGGTATGGATCGATACTTTAACACGGTTGGCCGCCCGCTCGATCTGAATCCGGGAAATGCCCGCCGCATAAAGCTTTTTCTTAATGTACCTGCGTATTTTTATATCTTCGTGCAAGAGGCCCGCGTAGTTCTTTTTCTCAGCAAACCACTTGCCTTCCCAATCCTTTATGATCCCGATCCGGAGGCCTATAGGATTAACTTTTTGCCCCACTTAGATTTATCCCTCCTTTTTATCGCCCACCATAACGGTTATATGGCTGGTGCGCTTTCGCAGTATATCCGCCCTGCCCATGGCCCGTGGCTGGTATCGTTTAAAAGTGGGACCCTGGTCTACATAACATGAGGTTACGAATAATTCGTCCCTGTCCATCTGCAGGTTATTTTCAGCATTTGCCGCGGCAGATTTGACTACCTTGGTAACTACCTCCGAGGCCCTTTTTGGTGTGTATTTTAAAATTGCCAGGGCCTCGTTTACTTTCTTACCCCGGATAAGGTCCACCACCTGGCGCACCTTGCGTGGGGATATCCTTACATATTTGACAATGGCCTTAGCTTCCACCGGTATTACCTCCCATTTTGGCGGTGTGTCGTGGGTCTTTCGCCTCACTTACCAATTCTAATGACTCATTCCCTGGGTCTATTTAAGCGAAGTTGATCTTTCAGTGTGATGACCGTGACCCCTGAAAAGCCTGGTGGGCGCGAATTCACCCAGTTTATGTCCAACCATATCCTCGGTGATATAAACAGGAATATGCTTTCTGCCTTCATGCACCGCGATTGTATGGCCTACCATCTGTGGAAAGATTGTTGAAGCCCTTGACCAGGTCTTAATTACTCTCTTTTCTCCGGTTTCATTCATCTTTTCTATTCTTTCGAGAAGCCTTTGCTCACAGAACGGCCCCTTTTTTAATGAACGGCCCAATACGCAACCTCCCTTCTCAGTCGTCGGACGTCGGACGTCGGACGTCGGTATGAATGCATTTCTTAAGTTTTATAACTTTAAGTTTCGCTGGAATTCTAAAGCGTGTGAATTCCTTATATTCTGACGTCTGACGTCTTACGACTGACGTCTTACTTGGTTCTTCTCTTAATAATCATCTTATCGCTGGGCTTTTTCTTTCTGGTGCGGGCGCCCAAGGCCGGTTTGCCCCAAGGTGTCACAGGGTTGCGGCCGACGGGTGAGCGGCCCTCGCCGCCGCCGTGCGGGTGGTCAACCGGGTTCATCACAACGCCCCTGACAGTCGGCCGAATCCCCATCCAGCGCTTACGGCCGGCTTTGCCTATGGTAATGTTTTCGTGTTCAACGTTCCCGACCTGGCCGATGGTGGCGCGGCACTCCAATAAGACCAGGCGCATCTCGCCCGACGGCATCCTTAAATTAGCGTACTTGCCTTCCTTGGCCATTAACTGGGCCGAGCCGCCTGCCGAGCGGACCATTTTAGCGCCGCCCTTAGGATAAAGCTCAATGTTATGGACCATTGTGCCCAGTGGAATATTTCTAAGCGGCAGGCAGTTGCCCACCTTAATGTCGGACTCCGGGCCGGAGACAACGGTTTGGCCCACTTTCAGGCCAACGGGAGCTATGATATACCGTTTTTCCCCGTCCGCATAATTAAGCAGCGCAATACGGGACGAGCGATTTGGATCATACTCAATACTGGCGACTTTGGCCGGTATACCGTCTTTATCACGCTTAAAATCAATTATCCTGTACATCCTCTTGTGTCCGCCACCACGGTGTCTTACCGTCAGTTTACCCTGAGTGTTTCTTCCACCGGTCTTTTTTAAAGGTTCGACGAGTGATTTTTCAGGCTCTGACTTTGTTATTT
>CAZPXL010000017.1:0-17243 GCA_964591005.1 uncultured Eubacteriales bacterium | reverse complement strand
CGCTCAGGCCGCAAAGGCATTTTTTGCATTTGCGCTAAATAATATAGCAAACAAAGCAAACACCAGCAGCAGCACGGCTGACAGATCAGACCGCTTATCCAAAGTAATCATAAAGATTCTCTCCTAATAGCTTTTTTATGGAAATTCTACATTATTAAGCATAATCCTTGTTTTTTTACTTAAAACAATATTATGACAACACATAATTTTTGAAAGCCGTTCAAGTCAACAGCGCTAATTATGAAGGCCAATATTTTTATTGACAATCTTCAAACTTTTCAGATATTCTTAGTTTGAGACGGAAAATATGACTTAGTTTCCTGGCTGATTGATTGTATAGTAAAGCAGAGTGAAACCATTAAAGAAAGGATGTCGGCGCCATGCCGTTAATTACCGACATCGGCAGAGATATTTACCAGATCGACGTCTGCGACCAGGAGCCTGAGCGCACTTCCTGCTACCTGATCGTATCTGAAAAGGTGGCTTTAATAGAGACCGGTCCGTCACCGGGTACCGTATATATCAAGGACGCCCTGAAATATCTAGGCATACCGGCGGAAAAGGTTGATTACATCATAGTCACCCATATTCACCTGGATCATGCGGGCGGGGCCGGTATCATGGCGAGGGATTTGCCTCAGGCAAAAGTATATGTGCACCCAAGGGGCGCCAGGCACCTGATCGACCCGGCGAGGCTCGCGGCCGGAGCCAGGGCGATCTACGGGGAAAGTTTCGATAGGCTTTTTGGTGAAATACTGCCGGTGCCCGGAGAAAGGCTGTGTACTCCGGGAGATGGTGAAACCCTTGAGCTGGGCGGGGGCAGGACCTTAACCTTCTACCATGCCCCGGGGCACGCCCGCCACCATTTTATCGTCCATGACCCCGCCAGCCGGGGCATCTTCAGCGGCGACGCCCTGGGATTACGCTTTCATGCCCTGAGCGGTCTGGCAGGTACTGACTATACCCTGCTTTCCACCCCGCCGCCGGAATTTGACCCGGCTGCGGCAGTTGAAACAATTAACCGTGCCGGCGGGCTGGCCCTTGACCATATCTACTTCACCCATTACGGCCGGGCGGGCGGTGTAAGCGCCATTCTTGCCAGGCTCAGGGAGCTGGTAAATACTTATGAAACCATCGGCAGGCGGGTGTTTGCCTCCGGCGGCGGCGCCAGGGAAATTGAAAAAGCCCTCTGGGAAATGGTGATGGGCGAGGTCGCGAAATACGGGTTTAAAGACAGGAAACATCCGGCAATAAAGTTCCTGGAGCTGGACATAAGGCTTAATGCGGAGGGCATATATCATTACCTGACTAAAGTTATGGGGAATTCCAATAGCAACTAATTGTGATTTATAGATTAAGATAGTATTATTAAGAAAGAAATTTTGAGTTAAACTGGTTTTAACGGGGAGTAGGGTATGATTAAATTTTCAAGCATGAACGGCGGTACTATACTGCTATGGTTCATTATACAACTGTTTGCAGTAGGGTTGGTCGCGCTGGTTAAACCTTCCCTGTGGCTGGTTATTGCAGTGATGCTGCTGGCGAGCGCCCTGGCAACCTTTTTGGCCGTGGAATATATCCATAAACACAGGGTTATAAAAATAAAACTTGATGAGCATCCTATTGATCCCACCCTGCAGATTGCCAACGAAACACTGCCTTACCTCAGGCGCGGCCTTAATGAAGAAACTGCGTATAAGACCGCTGAAATTATTCTGAAGCTAAGCGATGTTTCGGCAGTGGCCATCACAGACCGCGAGAGGGTGCTGGCATACATAGGAGAGTGTTCGGACCACCATAAAGCCGGCGGTCCCATTATTACTCATGCGACAAAACAGGCTGTGGAAACCGGGGAGTTAATAATCATCAAGGACAAGAAAGGGCTGCAGTGTCCTGAAAAGAACTGCACGCTGCAGTCTGCCGCCATCGCTCCGCTGATATGCCAGGGTGAAGTGGCCGGCACGGTTAAGCTCTACCAAACCAGCCAGGGAGACCTCCAGCCTTCAGTCGTGAAGCTGGCCCTGGCCGTAGCCCAGCTGTTGGGTCTTCAAATGGAACTGGCGGAGCTGGACCGGCAGGCCCAGCTGGTAACGAAAGCGGAGCTGGATGCCCTGCATGCCCAGATCAACCCTCACTTTTTATTTAACACCCTGAACACAATTATTACCTACACCCGGACTGATCCGGACACTGCAAGGAAACTTTTGATCCGCCTGGCTTCTTTTTTCCGGCAGACTTTAAAGAGGCACGGGCATTTTAACACGTTAAGGGAAGAAATAGAATACGTCAATACTTACCTTATTCTTGAGAAAGCCCGTTTCCGTGAAAAATTGAGGATTCAGAGGAATATTGACCCTGCCCTGCTCGACTTCAAGGTGCCGGTACTAACCCTGCAGCCGCTGGTTGAAAATGCAGTGAAGCACGGTATCCAGCCGAAGATGAGCCCCGGGACCGTTCAGATTTCAGCTAACCTTGTTGACGGTGAAATGATCTTTATAATCAAGGATAACGGTGTGGGGATAGACGGCGAGAGGCTGCCAAAGATACTTCTGCCAGGTTTCGGTTCCGGTAACGGTGTCGGTTTAAGCAACGTCAACGAACGGCTAAAAAGTCTTTACGGAGAGGAATACGGGCTTAAAATTGAAAGCCAGACTGACCAGGGCACCAAGGTTTACGTCAGGATCCCTCTGAATGAGGAAGACCATGAGAAAGGGGGATTCGCCAGTGAAATTGAAAGCATTAATTATAGATGATGAGTACCCTGCCAGGCAGGAACTCAGGTATGCTTTAAGTGAGTTCAATAATATTGAGATTGTCGGCGAGGCCGCCAACGCACAGGAAGCATTAACGCTGATCAAGGCTCTTGACTACCAGGTCCTCTTCCTGGACATTTCCATGCCGGGCATGAACGGGCTTGAACTGGGCGCGGCCATACAGGATTTGCCTAACCGGCCTTATATCATTTTTGTAACAGCTTTTGACGAGTTTGCCCTATCTGCTTTTGACGTCAACGCTGCAGACTATATACTAAAACCTGTCGAGCCAAAACGGCTGAAAAAAGCAATCGACAAGGTATTAAAGCTCACCCGCGAGGTGTATGGAGACCCGGCGCCTGAAGGATCAATCCGGGAAGATCGCGCACCGCGGGAAAGTGAAACCAGGGCCGCGCAGACTGATAATGTACAGTTCAAAATTGACCGTGTCCCGGCTGAAAAGCAGGGCAAAACCATCCTTGTCAGCGGCTCTGATATCTTCTATGCTTTTACCGAACAGGACAATGTATATATAAAAACATCAGCCGACAAGCTTTATACGCGATTCACCCTGAAAGAACTGGAAGCAAGGCTTAACCCGCAGATTTTTTTCAGGACCCACCGCTGCTACCTGGTTAACCTTCATAAAGTGAAAGAAATAGTTCCGTTTTTCAACGGCACCTATAATTTGATAGTTGAAGACAAGGAACGCAGCGAAGTCCCGGTTAGCCGCGCCCAGGCCAAAAAACTGAGGAAGATATTAGGTTTTTAAAGAATAACTAAAATTTATTGGGACCTGCCTGAACATTTTAAGGTAAATTAGTAAGCAAACATTTAGCTGCTGAAACATTGCTTTTTTGTCAGGGAGGTTTTTTATATTCACCGGAGAAAATAATAATATCTGAATCCTGAATGTGGATTGCTTGTTAGCTTACAGTTAACTTTTTAATAAAATGGGGTGTTTGGCGATATTGCGCAATATGCAGCCAACCGGATTAATCGGCGCGGGGACTGATATTATTGAGATTGAAAGAATAAAGCAGGCTTTCGAGCGCAGTGGTTACCGCTTTTTGGAGAGGGTTTTCACCCCTGGCGAGAGGAGTTTTTGTGATGCGAGAAGAGACCGGTTTGCCTGCTACGCGGCTCGTTTTGCGGCCAAGGAAGCGGTCTTGAAAGCACTGGGAACAGGCCTGGCCGGCTGCAGCTTCGCGGATGTTGAAGTCCTGAGGCCGGGCGGCGGCCGACCGGTGGTTATGCTGCACGGCGCGGCGGCTGAGATAGCGAAAGAAAAAGGGATCGCTTCGGTCCTGATCAGCATGTCTCATAATCGTGAAAACGCGGTGGCTTTCGCCATCGCGGCGGGTGAGGAGGTATTATAATTTGCGGATTGTCACTGGGGATGAAATGAAGGCGCTGGACCGGGCGGCCATAGAGGACTATGGTATTTCAGGCCTGGTTTTAATGGAAAACGCCGGGCGCCAGGTGGTCGAAGTAATCCGGCGCGTTATGGGTGAAGTCAGGGGCAGAGTAGTCACTATTTTTATAGGCAAGGGTAATAACGGGGGAGACGGGCTGGTTATAGCACGGCACCTTTTGAACATGGGCGCCGAGGTTAAAGTGCTGTCAATTGTTAATGTGGGTGAGATTAACGGGGATGCTGCCGTTAACCTTGATATATGGCGGAAAATGGACCAGAAGATTTATTCTGTCCACCAGGGTGACGGAATTAACATTGTAAAGCTGGCTTTAATGAACACGGACCTTATTGTAGACGCTATTTACGGGACCGGGTTTCACGGAAAGATGTGGGAGAAGGTGGGCCGTGTTATTGAGGTGCTGAACAACAGCGGCAAGCCTATTGTGGCTGTTGACGTACCGTCCGGGCTGGAGGCCGGCACCGGCAGGGTAAACGGTCCCTGTATCAGGGCGCGCCATACTGTGACTTTCGGCCTGCCCAAGTTAGGGTTATTTCTTGAACCGGGCGCTGACCACGCGGGCGAGATTACGGTGGCAGATATTTCGCTGCCCGGTGTCCTGATTGAAAAAGAAGCTCCCCAGAGGTACCTGATCACAGCCCAATGCGTAAAAAAGTGGCTGCCGCCACGCCCGTCTCCCGCCCATAAAGGTAATTTCGGCAGAGTGCTTGTAGTAGCCGGGTCGCGGGGAATGACGGGGGCAGCCAGCCTGGCCGGTGAAGCGGCTTTAAGGGCCGGGGCGGGACTGGTCACAGTCGCGGTCCCTGAGAGTCTTCATGATATTATGGAAGGAAAACTAACCGAGGCCATGACTGTCCCGCTACCGGACACTGGCGGCGGCAGTCTGCGCAGAGAAGCAGGTCAGCGTATCCTGTCACTAATTGAAGACATGGACGTGCTGGCCATAGGCCCGGGCCTTTCCCAGGCGCCCGAGGTCATTACCCTGGTGAGGGAACTGATACCTTCCATAAAAATCCCCTTTGTGCTTGATGCCGACGGGCTTAACGCAATTGCCGGGGAAGCCGGCATATTAAGTAAATTACAGGCGCCGGCGGTAATAACGCCCCATCCGGGCGAAATGGCAAGATTGATGGGATCTGCCCCGAAGGATATACAAGAGGACAGGATTGGAAATGCGGTAAAAGCGGCGACGTCCTGGAACGTGGTCACTCTGCTGAAGGGTTCCCGGACTGTGGTGGCGGCGCCGGACGGTGCACTCTACATTAACCCGAGCGGAAACCCGGGGATGGCAACCGGGGGAAGCGGCGATGTCCTTACAGGGATAATCGCGGCTCTGATCGCCCAGGGGCTTAAACCTGCCCGCGCCGCCGCAGCCGGGGCGTATTTCCATGGCCTGGCCGGCGACCTTGCCGCGAGGGAAAAAGGGATGATGGGTTTAATCGCCGGCGATATAATATCCGCCCTGCCTGCCGCAACGAAGCAGTTAGCTGAATCGAGGTAAAATGATTGGAGGATTTATTTTGATTATCGGGGTGCCAAAGGAAGTAAAATCAAATGAAGACCGTGTCGCTATCACACCGGCAGGGGTTCAGGCCCTGGCCGGCGCGGGCCACAGGGTACTGATCGAGACCGGCGCCGGGCTGGGGAGCGGCATCAGCGATGAAGCCTACGGGGCGGAAGGAGCTGTAATACTGGCTGCTCCCTCTGAAGTTTTCGCAGAAGCAGAGATGATTTTGAAGGTGAAGGAACCACTGCCCCAGGAATACGGTATGCTGCGGGAGGGGCAGATCCTGTTTACATATCTGCACCTGGCCCGGGAACCGGAGCTCACAAGCGCTTTAGTCGAAAACAAAGTAATTGCTATAGCCTACGAGACCATCCAGCTTGACAACGGGGCACTGCCCCTGCTGATACCGATGAGCGAGGTGGCCGGCAGGATGGCGGCGCAGGTTGGAGCGCATTTTCTTGAGAAACCCTGTGGCGGCCGGGGTGTCCTGCTCGGCGGCGTGCCTGGTGTTCCCGCGGCTGATGTGGTCATTATCGGCGCCGGAACGGTGGGGGTAAACGCTGTTAAGATCGCTGCTGGCATGGGCGCGCAGGTTACGGTGATAGACCGGAGCGCCGACAGGCTTGCTTACCTGGATGACATTTTTGGAGGCAGGATTAAAACTCTGGTCTCAAACCAGTACAATATCGAGCAGTCTGTCCGTTACGCCGACCTTCTAATCGGAGCGGTATTAATCGTGGGGGCGAAAGCGCCAAAGCTGGTAAGCGAAGATACTGTAAAACAGATGAAGCCTGGTTCTGTAATTGTTGACGTGGCCATTGACCAGGGCGGCTCGGTAGAGACTATAGACCGGATTACCACGCACAGCGACCCGGTTTATGAAAAACACGGCGTTATTCATTATGCCGTGGCAAATATGCCCGGCGCGGTCGCCCGTACTTCCACCTTTGCTCTGACCAATGCTACCCTTCCGTATGTCCAGGAACTCGCCAATAAAGGATATTTAAATGCTATCTTTAACAACCGTGCCCTTGCCTGCGGTGTCAATGTTTACAAGGGAAATATAACCTGCCGGGCGGTGGGGGAATCGTTGTGCATGGAATGCTGCGAGCTGGGCGAAGTTTTAAACTAAGATTGTCTTTTAGCTGCGTCTCTATTTAGCATGTGCTTCAAACACCATCGGGGACATACCTTGTACCAAAAGGAACGCCTCAAATAGAGGTGTGTCCCCATTCCTTGTTTTGACGTTGCCGCAAGGGATCAGCTGGTTTCAACACCTAGGCTTTGTGAATTGTATATGCCGACAGCCTGAGGGACCTTTTAATAGGCCCCTTTTATTTTGGTTAATTTTGCTAAAAAAATATTTTCAAAAAAATTATAATGAATTCAGTATAAAGTATTGCGTATTATAAAATATTGTATACAATATAATTAAAGGAACAATTTAAATATCTATGCAAAGAATCTCGTCAGGCGAAAATTTTAACATATCAGGCCGGTATAACTCAAGCAGAACGAAAGGAGGGTCACCAGTGAAATACTTCATATTCTCTCTGGCAACAATGGCAGCCTATTTGAGTGTATACTTTTTCTTGCTTTGGGACAGCCGCCATGACCCGCAGCACAGGTAAAACATACAGGCTGACCTCTTGTTTTGAATTTTTAACCTTCCCAACCCTGTTTTTTAACAGGGTTTTGTTTTTTGTTGATGAAATACTATTATAAATGAGTATATTATTCAATGAAGTATCTTTATAAAAGAGGGTGTAGTATTGTCTGTTATTCCGGTATGGGCGGAAATTGATTTGGGTGCGTTAGCCGGCAACATGAGCGAAATCAGAAGGATAACCAGCGCTTCAGCTAAAGTGATGGCAGTGGTAAAAGCCAACGGATACGGCCATGGCGCTGTGGAAGTCAGCCGTACGGCTTTAGCCGGCGGCGCCGACTGGCTTGGAGTGGCCAGGGTGGATGAGGGTTTATCCCTGAGGGAGTCTGGCATTGAGGCCCCGGTATTAATCCTGGGGTACTCGCCGCCCGAGCAGTCATGTGATGTGGTCAGGAACTGTTTGTCCCAGGCGGTCTTTACCCGTGATATGGCCCTGGCCCTGGCGGAAGCAGCCTCTGCCGAAGGAACGCGGGCCAGGATTCATCTTAAGATTGATACCGGGATGGGACGAATCGGATGGGTCGCCGGACCGGGTGCTGTAAGGGATATACTTGAACTGGCAAGGAATAAGAACCTTGAAATAGAAGGAATATTTACCCACTTTGCCGCCTCCGACTCCGCCGATAAGGGATACACGCAGGAACAGTTCTTTAAATTTACCGGTTTGATTGAAGAGCTGCGCAGGAACGGGCTTGAAATTCCTTTCAGGCACGCTGCGAACAGCGCTGCCCTGATGGAAATGCCTGAAACCCACCTGGATCTGGTGAGGGCGGGCATTATTATATACGGCCTGTACCCTTCTGAAGAAGTGGACCGTAGTTTGATAGGACTGCGCCCAGTAATGGCTCTTAAAGCAAAAGTAGCGTACGTAAAGGAAGTCCCCGCCGGTTTTAAAGTGAGTTACGGGTGCACCTATACTACTGATAAAAGCACAGTTATCGCCACACTGCCCCTGGGTTACGCCGACGGCTATTCCAGGCTGCTTTCTTCAAAAGGATACGCGTTGGTGCACGGCCGGCGGGCGCCTGTGGTCGGCCGGATCTGCATGGACCAGATCATGGTTGACGTGGGCCACATTCCCGGTGTTAAGGTGGGTGATGAGGCCGTGCTGCTCGGCCGCCAGGGAGATCAGGAGATTACCGCCGACGAAGTCGCCGCTTTGCTGGGCACCATAAACTACGAAATTGTCTGCATGGTCAACCACCGTGTCCCCCGAATATATTTAAGAGCCTGACCCCGTTAGATTTTTTCTTGTCAAGTTGGAATTTTGAGGTTATAATATGTAAAGATACGAGGATGTGTCGGTGGTCAATGATGCCCTGATGTCACCGGAATTATGTGATATTTAGGGCGTTTGTATTTTATTCTTGTTATTTTTGAAACAACAAGGGGGTTGTTTTGCCGGGTGAAGAAGGTTGAGGCCATAATTCGTCCTGAAAAACTGGAAGAAGTGAAAGATGCTCTGGGGAGATACGGTATACACGGGATGACGGTCACACAGGTCGTCGGGTGCGGCCTGCAAAAAGGAAGGGTCGGGGTATACCGTGGTCATGAATACAGTATAAACCTTTTACCAAAGCTAAAAATTGAAATAGTGCTCATGGATCACCAGGTAGAGGATGTCGCTGAAATCATCAGTGACAATGCCCGGACCGGGTCGGTAGGAGACGGCAAAATTTTTATTTTCCCGGTGGAAAACGCGGTACGGATAAGGACCGGAGAGTCCGGCAACGAAGCCTTATAGGAAATATTTTTAAACTTGAATAATGGCAGGAGATGGATCCTGCGGGGCAAGGGCGCTCTTGCGCACGGGTTTGTTTAGGCGGACCCGTGCCAGGTTTGCGCTTTTTTATTTTATATATATAAATGAATAAGGGGGATAAAGCATGGAAGTAGGCATCAGTAATCTGGCGTCCGGTATTGATACGATATGGGTGCTGCTTTGCGCAGCCCTGGTCTTCCTCATGGAAGGAGGTTTCGCCTTCCTTGAAGCTGGTTTTATCCGGGCTAAGAACTCCCTGAACATCGTTATGAAAGTATTTACTGACAGCACCGTGGGTATGCTCAGCTACTGGGCTGTCGGCTTCGCTGTCATGTACGGTCTTGACCGGGGAGGGCTTTTTGGCACTACCGGATTTTTCATCGAGGGCAACCTGGAGCATATCAAACTCAGAATTCCCATCTATGCTTACTGGCTTTTCCAGGCTGCGTTCGCTATGGCAATGGCTTCTATTGTTTCAGGAGCCGTGGCCGAGCGGATGAAATTCCGCCCTTACATAATTTATACAGCCCTTGCCGCAGGCCTGATTTATCCCCTGGCCGGCCACTGGGTCTGGGGTGTGGACGGTTGGCTCGGCAAACTGGGCATGCTTGACTTTGCCGGTTCCGCGGTGGTGCACGCTGTGGGCGGCTGGAGCGCGCTGGCCGCGGTGATGGTTCTCGGGCCGAGATCGGGCAAATACAATGAGGACGGAACGATGAACGTTCTGCCGGCCCATAATATGCACCTGGCATTTCTCGGGACATTTATTTTATGGTTTGGCTGGTTCGGATTTAACCCGGGCAGCACTCTTTCCGGCCTGGATATGAATATAGCGAGGATTGCCGTGAATACAAACCTGGCCGCGGCCACAGGCGGTACTGCCGGAATACTTTTTACCATGTTCAGGTACGGCAAGGCGGACCCCAGCATGGCCATGAACGGGGCACTGGCCGGTTTGGCCGCAATCACCGCTGGTTGCGCGTTTGTACACCCCGCCAGCGCAGTATTTATCGGGGGGACGGCCGGTGTTTTCTGCGTGCTGGCAGTGGGCGCTTTTGACCGGATTAAAGCCGACGACCCGGTTGGAGCTATCGCCGTACACGGGGTGAACGGGACCTGGGGCACTATCGCGGTCGGGATATTTGCCCAGAACGGCGGGCTCTTGTACGGCGGCGGCGCCGGTCTCCTGGCGGTACAGACCCTGGGCGTGCTGTCGGTATCCGTCCTGGCTTTCGGCTCAACATATTTAATTTTCAGTGTGATGAAAAAGACTGTCGGGATCAGGGTTTCCGCCGAGGAAGAATTTGAAGGCCTGGATATCACCGAGCACGGCATGCCGGCATATACCGGGCTGGTTGCCACGCCGCTTTACGATGTGGAGGAAAGCATAGCTCACACGGCGGGCGGGTCCGGTGTCCAAACGCCGGTATTCCAAGCTGCACAGCCGGTTATTAATTTAAAGAAATAAAATTCACCGGACACTATTGACATCCATCAATTAACTTTTTATAATACAGTATACAATAAGTGATACAGAGGTGTATCAACCAGGCGATGGCGCTTTCCGCGAAATTTTTTTCGTGGAAAGCGTTTCTTGTTTAAACCACAGTGACGTAATCCACAGTGATGTAATTTAATTGAGCAGTGACGCTCTCAAGACAGCCCAAAATGTCTGTCGCGAGGGCGTTTTCTGTTATAAAGGGAACCTGGTTTTTAAACGAGGCATTACGAAATGAGGCGCCATTTTCGGAAGAATCGTTTAATAAAAGGCTCCCAGGTGAAAACCAAATTTTAGGTGGGAGGGGAAAAAAGTGAAAAACCGGATTATGCGGACTATATTAATGGCTACTACGTTTCTGATGACAGTGCCGGCCCTGGCCTGGGCGGAAGAGGCAGCCGAGGCGGTTGTGGAGACCACTGCTGCCATTGACACGGGCGATACGGCCTGGGTCCTGGCCTCAGCTGCACTGGTAATGTTAATGACCATCCCGGGCCTGGCCCTCTTTTACGGCGGGTTGGCACGCAAGAAAAACGTCCTGAGCACTATTATGTACAGTTTTTTCGCCATGGTATTAATCAGCCTGCAGTGGTCACTCTGGGGGTACAGCCTGGCTTTCGGACCCGATGTCGGCCACTTTATCGGCAACCTGGACTGGATAGGGCTAAAAGGTGTGGACCTGGAACCCAACCCTGACTACGGGGCGACAATTCCCCACCAGGCGTTCATGATTTTTCAAATGATGTTTGCGGTAATAACACCGGCTCTGATCTCCGGGGCTTTTGCAGAAAGAATGCGCTTTCCGGCTTTTATCGCTTTCATTGTTCTCTGGGCTACCTTTGTGTACGACCCTGTAGCCCACTGGGTATGGGGTGTTGACGGGTGGCTGCGCAACCTGGGCGCGCTTGACTTTGCGGGAGGCACCGTAGTGCATATTCTATCCGGTGTATCAGGCCTGGTAGCCTGCCTTATGCTGGGCAAGCGCAAGGGACTCGGCAGTGAGCCGATGATTCCGCACAACCTGCCCTTTACAGTGCTCGGCGCCGCCCTGCTGTGGTTTGGCTGGTTCGGCTTTAACGCCGGCAGCGCTCTCGGCGCCAACGGGCTGGCGGCCGGCGCCTTTGTGGTGACCCACCTGGCAACGGCCGGGGCGGCGTTATCATGGGTGATAGCAGAGTGGATTCACCGCGGCAAACCGACAACCCTTGGTGCTGCCTCCGGCGCGGTGGCGGGCCTGGTGGCCGTTACCCCCGCCTCCGGCTTTGTGGCGCCCATGGCTGCCATTGTCATAGGCCTGGTTGCCGGCGCGGTATGCTACACCGCGGTAGGCGTGATTAAGGCTAAGCTCCGTTACGACGACGCCCTTGATGCCTTTGGTGTGCACGGTATCGGCGGCACCTGGGGCGCCATCGCCACCGGCCTGTTTGCTACCACAGCTGTCAATGAGGCTGGCGCCGACGGACTGTTTTATGGTGGTTCGGCACTGCTTGGAAAGCAGTTTATTGCCATCGGGGCAAGTTGGGCTGTAGCGATAGTCGGGACATTCGTCATTCTCAAAGTTATCAGTGTCTTTACCAGGCTGCGGGCCACGGATGACGAGCAGGACACCGGCCTCGACTTCACCCAGCACGGAGAGGACGCGTATACGGATTTTGCCATGGCGTCGCCTTTTAACACTGCCGGGGCGCCTGTACTTAAAACGTCAAGTGAAGTAAAACCGGCTTTATAATTAACTAAGAAACTATACCATATTGGAGGTGGATAACTTGACTAAGATAGAGTGTATCCTGCGACCGGGTAAACTTGAAAATGTTAAAGAAGCTGTCAACCAGTACGGAATCCACGGCATGACGGTGACACAGGTGATAGGCTGCGGGCTGCAAAGAGGACGGACTGAAGTCTACCGGGGTACGGAATACAGCATCAACCTGCTGCCTAAAATAAAAGTTGAAATGGTAGTGCCGGATGAGAAAGTTGACGACATAATTAAACTTATTGTAGATAACGCCCGGACCGGCGAGGTCGGTGACGGTAAGATTTTTACTTGCAAAATCGATAACGCGGTACGGATCAGGACAGGGGAGACCGGCGAGACGGCAATCTAGTTAAATCAAAACAGTCCAAACTAAAAATGCCTGTTCCCAAAAAGGAACAGGCATTTTTATCGACTGGTTGAGTGAGACTTTGCGACACCATGGGGGTATTGACCTGAATCAGCAGAATCGTGCCTTAACAAAACATACTATGACAGCGGAATGGGGACACACCTCTATACCAGGTATTCCTTTATGGACGAGGTATGTCCCCGATGGAATGGACGAGGAATGTCCCCATGCGCTAGCCCACTTTCCCCAGCTTTGTGGTGCGCTTGATTAAATACAAAGTTCTGCCGTCTTTTATGGTCCACAGGTTATCCACCAGTCCGCATTCTTTCATTTTCAACCAAAAGGGCAGGGCTTCTTCACATATTTCAGTAACTGATATTTTTTTAAATTTTGGCCTTAAAAATTGCAGGGCCTTTTTCCCAAAACCTCTTCTGCGGGGATTATTGCCGATTGACAGGACCCTTAATTCAAAAGCATTTCCGCTGATGAAGCCGATAATTTTTATGCTCCCGTTTAACCTGTAAACAGTAGCCACTCTATTTCCATATAAGAATTCATATTCATCTACAGATATTGGATACATATTTTTACCCCCCCCTTCGCGAGGTAAAATTTAGTGTTTTATTATATATATAGTATCAGGAAAAATGTTGCGTGACAATATAGAATAGTAGAAATTATCAGATAACATTGTATACATTAACCCAGGAAAACCCGCCGGGATTGTATTTTTTATTAGAACACTTTAAGGTATAATAAAAGAAGCAAATCAGCGCAAGGCTGTTGTCTGCCTGATAATACGGAGAGCCCCAGCCTCGAGCCAGGGCTTCCTTTGTTTTGGGAAGACACGGAATCGAACCGTGTAGCGGGTTCCGGACCGCGCTGTGTTCCCGACACTCTCCCCAGGAATATATTTCCATTTAATTATGTCATTTCGACGATCGTTGTGTCAATAGCTAACTTGATTTGCTTGTGAACCGCTGGGAGATAATTACCGTCTAAGTTTATGAAGGCCTTCTTTGAGATATTGAAACACCGGGTGAGTAAATTTGTCTGATCAGAATTTAATCTTGATGTCACAATCGGGCGACAATGAAGCTTTTGCCCAACTGGTCCGAAAATATTCTCCGGACGCGTACCGTACCGCGTTCATGGTTCTGCGCGACCGCGATGAGGTGGAAGACGTGGTTCAGGAATCTTTTTTGACCTGTTACCGTAAAATAGAATCGTTCAGGATGGAATCTTCATTTAAAACCTGGCTTTACAGGATAGTTGTCAACAGGTGTTATGACAGGCTGAGAAAACGCCACCGGGAGAACGAAGCGTTGAAAAAAATGTCCATAAACTTGAACAACGGCACTGAGGATATGAATAGCCTGGAAAGCAGGCTGGATTTGAGAGAGGTCGTCCTGGGTCTAAGGCCCGAGCACCGCCTGGTCCTTACCCTGTATTACGGAATGGATTTCGGGGTGCAGAAAGTAGCGGATATACTGGGTGTGCCTGTCGGCACAGTTAAGTCGAGGTTGAACTCAGCACGAAACATGATCAGAAAGAGCCTGACCATAAACCCTCTTTAAGGTAAATGACACTTCCGAAGATCAAATGGAAAGAGGCCAGGAAAATGTGTTGTGATAACACTATGCGAATGATGCATGATTTTTTGGATAAAACACTATCCAAAGACGAAGAGCAGAGAATTAAGAGCCATCTGGGGGAATGTGAGTCCTGCCGGAGAGAGTACCAAAATTTAGAGAAGGCGGACAACGCCTTAAGGCAGGTTATTTGTGAAATGGTTGCGGACATAGAAGTGCCCCGCAACCTCAGTGAGCGGATAGAGTTGGCCCTGTCAGCCGGGAACAGGGAAAATACGCTGTGGTCACGCTTAGCAGTCCTGTTTAAAACACCGGCAGCCGCGGCGGCCATGCTTTTTGTCGTACTGCTGTCTGGTTTTTTAACTTATAATAATTATAATAACCCGGCTTCAAATCAACAAAATGTTGCTTTATCCGATAAGGATACCGGAATATACACGGAGGTTGCCGGGTCGCCGGCAGAGGACAAGAACGGCGCGGCTGAGGAAAAGACTGACTCGGCCAAAGAGGTAAGAGTTTTGCAGTCCGAATCAGACCTGGACGGGAACTCAGATGTACTATTAAGAGATGCTCCGGAAAATACGGTAAGTGATACAGCGATGAAACAGCCGGAAAGCGCGGCGGGGCTTTTACGCGCCATGCCGCCGGCGCCCGCAGCTGCCACTGCCCCGGATGGATTTAGCAAATCACAGCCTGCGGATGTTCAGAGATCTGCTTATGTCACATCTGCCCCCCTGGGTATGGGTGAAAGCATGCCGGCCTCAAACAGGGGGACCATGGAAGAGGCGGCCATAAATGTAGGCTTTATACCGGCGAAACCTGGCTATCTGCCTCAGGGAGCGGCACTTTCTGATGTGTCCTGGCTTTCTGACGAAACATCCCAGAATTACCGGGCCGGCAGGAATTACTTTACCGTCAGCCAGAACCGGTTAGACGCGGCTGATTTTAAGTATATTGAAAGTTATTCACAGGGTTCCGCTGTCGATATTAATGGATTGCAGGGATTTATACAGGTGAGCGGGCCGGAACCGGGCGACACCGTTTCCGGAACTGTCACGACAGTGAGGTGGCGGCAGGGTGACTGGGCTTTCACAGTGTCCGGAGACCTGCCAGCAGAAGAAATAATTAGAATTTCTGTTTCTATCAAGTAGCATTTATTTTTTTGAGGGTGTCCATGCCCTCTTTTTTTATTCCAAGCATAAAAATGTATAAAGAATATTGAAGAGGGACAACGAGGTCCCGAAAGAAGTCATAGCTTCTTTCGGGATATTTTTTTTCTTGAATTTGAACAGGATGGTACTCCCTCAGGCAAAAGTTATTTTTTAAGGAGGTCAGTCTTAATGTGCGGTATTACAGGATGGATAGACTGGGAGGATGATTTGACAGGTAAAGACGTTATCCTGGAGCTTATGGTGGAAAAACTGTCACGCCGGGGTCCTGACGCCTCCGGCGCCTGGATTTCAAAAAGTGCGGCTATCGGGCACCGCAGGCTGGTTGTGGTCGACCCCAGGGGGGGGGCTCAGCCCATGACCCGCCGCCGGGGAGAAGGTGTTTACACCATAACTTACAACGGTGAGTTGTACAACACGCTGGAACTAAGAAGGGAATTGGAGACGCTGGGCTGTGTTTTTCTCACCCGCAATTCTGATACCGAGGTCCTTTTAATGGCTTACATGGAGTGGGGGCCGGCTTGTGTTGAGCGTTTAAACGGAATTTATGCTTTTGCTGTCTGGAGCGAGGCTGACCAGAGCCTGTTTCTCGCCCGCGACCGGCTGGGTGTCAAACCTCTTTTTTACGCCCAGCGGGGCAGCTCATTCATTTTCGGGTCAGAAATAAAAGCAATTTTAGCCCACCCGGCGGTGTCTCCGGAAGTAGACGCCGGAGGGCTGGCTGAAATTTTCGTTATGGGCCCGTCCCGTACGCCGGGCCACGGTGTTTATCGGAATGTGCACGAACTGAGGCCCGGCCGCTGCCTGCTGGTAGATCGAAAAGGTATCCACATGCGCCGTTACTGGGCTCTGGACAGTCGTCCTCACAATGATGGCCTGGATGAAACCGCCGTAAGGGTGCGGGAGCTTTTTACAGACACAGTTGAACGCCAGCTTGTTTCAGACGTGCCGGTCTGCGCTTTCCTGTCCGGCGGACTTGATTCCAGCGCCATTACGGCTATCGCCGCGAAGTCCTTTAAGCGTGACCGCACAGGTGTGCTTCATACCTATTCAATAGATTATACGGGGAATGAGAGATATTTCCGGCCGGATTACTTTCAGCCTGACTCAGACGCCCAGTGGGCGGGACGTGTTTCAGACTATCTTGGAACGGATCATCATGTCATTGAAATCGACAATGTCGAAATGGCGGAAGCACTGGCGGCGGCGGCCCTGGCCAATGATCTGCCCGGAATGGCTGATGTGGATTCCTCTCTCCTTCTCTTCTGCCGGGAGGTGAAAAAAAATCATACAGTTGCCCTGTCAGGAGAGTCGGCAGACGAAATATTCGGGGGTTACCCCTGGTTTCACAACAAGGACGCCCTTGGTTCCGATACTTTTCCCTGGATCAGGCTCATGCGTGAAAAGATGCGGTTTTTTTCCCCCGAGCTGGTTGAGCTGTTAAAACCGGAGGAGTATATAAAAGAACATTATAGTGAGGCCCTTGCCGAGGTCCCCCGCCTGTATGGTGAAGGACCAATAGAAGCAAGAATGCGCGAGTTGTTTTACCTTAATATAACTCGCTTTATGCAGACGCTGCTTGACCGCAAAGACCGGATGAGTATGGCCGTAGGCCTTGAGGTGCGTGTACCTTTCTGTGATCACCGCCTCGTGGAATATGTCTGGAACATCCCGTGGGAGATGAAAAGCTGCGACTATATGGCAAAGGGCATTCTACGCAGGGCGCTGGCAGGGCTGCTTCCCACAGATGTACTG
>CAZPXL010000016.1:0-17313 GCA_964591005.1 uncultured Eubacteriales bacterium | reverse complement strand
CCTTGAGCCCCGCGCTGATCCTGTCCCGGTTATCCAGGACATTCTTTATTCCAGATGACAGTTCGTTATAATCCAGCTTTTCCGCATTGAAGCCGTCAGGCAGGCCAACCGATTGTAAAAAGCGGTTAACCTTGGGATCGTAGGGAATACCGACCACCGGCACTCCGAAAATCACGCTGAAGATAAGGAAGTGGAGCCTCATGCCGACGGCCAGGTCAAGGTTTGCCGTCACTGACAGCAAATCCATATAATCGGCCTGTTCCTCTAAAAGTAAAGCCTTCCCGCGCATCCTGGCGGCAACCTCCCGGCATGTTTCCACATCACCGGGGCGGTGCATCGGCACCAGCAGCACCTGCCAACCATCATCCAACAGGTCGTCGGCCACCTTCGCTATTACCTCTTTATAGCCGTCCAACCCTTTCCAGGGCCTTACTGAAAAACCGGCTACGGGACGATTGTCCGCACCCAGCCTGGCCAGCATTTCCCGTCCTTTCTTTCTGTCCACCAGAGACGGGTCCAGGCCGAGCACCGGATCGGCGGTAACTTCGAGCCGGGTCCGGGTTACCCCCAGGGCGCCGAGTTCGTCCCTGGAATCGGGGTCTCTTACCGTAATGGCGTTAACCCGGTTTGCCACCTGGCGCACCAGTGTTTTCCCAATGGCGGAACTGACCGGCCCAAAGCCCTGGGCGTAAAAGAAAACTGGTTTGCCCAACAGTTTGGCCATTAAAACCACACCGAGGTAATAGATTATACTCCTGGGGCCTTTGATATCCTGTAAAAGCCCTCCTGCGCCGCTTATTAAAAGGTCGCATTCGCCCAGGGCCCTGAATACCTGGAAGGGATTATCCCTGGGTATGGAACGGACGCCGTATTCCCGGGCAGTGTAGGCCGGGTCCTTTGAAAGCACGACTGCATCCAGGTCCGGGATAAGGTCCCGCAGGGCCCTGATCATGGCAAATAGTATAGCCTCGTCGCCGCTGTTGTGAAAACCGTAGTACCCCGAGATTACCACCTTGGGCATAATTATTCTCCTAAAGAAGTTTAAAACATTTCACATGATTTACAAGATTAGCAAGATTTACAGGATTATTAATTTAATTTTTTAAATTCTAATAATTACATTTTTTTAGTTAAGCAAGTTGTAAACGTATATAATTGCTTTTTTTCTATTTTTTTATCCTGTTAATCTCTTAAATCCTGTTAATCCTGTGATAAATTTCTTTTTAGTTTATACTTTTTGATTACTGTCCAGGCGAACAGGGGCAGGACCGCCTGGCGGCGCCACCGGGAGGGCTGCCTTAAAAGACGGGCCAGCCATTCCAGGCGCAGGCGGCGAATCCAGAGAGGGGCACGTTGCACTCTGCCGGCCAGGACGTCAAAACTTCCTCCCACTCCTATGGCCACACCCGCCCCGGTACTGCTCAGGTGCCTGTCTATCCATATCTCCTGTTTGGGTGCTCCAAGCGCCACAAACAGCAGGTCTGGTTTGGTTTTTCTAATTTCCTGGGCAATGCTGCTTTCTTCATCCTCCTGAAAGTAGCCGTGACGGCAGCCGGCAATCCTCAGTCCCGGGTAATCCCGGCGGAGCCTGTCAGCCGCTTCGTCGGCCACTCCGGGAGCGGCGCCCAGGAGGTAGACGCTCCACCCGAATAAGGAGGCTTTTTCCGCCAGCCGCAGCAGCAGGTCGATACCGGTTACCCGTTCAGGAACAGGGCGGCCGGCCACCCGGCAGGCCCACACAATCCCTTCCCCGTCCGCGGTTACTATATCTGCGCGCCGGGCCAGGTCCAGCAGTTCTCTGTTAAACTGGGCCTGGTAAAGGAATTCCGGATTCAGGGTCATAACCCGGAATGACCGGTAATTCCGGATCAGGCCGGCTATACGCGCAACAGTCTCTTCCATGCTCAGCGCATCAATATCGGCGCCAAGGAGGTTTACTCTCATCCTGTAAAAAACCCCTTGTTTTTTGGCTTTTCGCTTTGGACTATTCTACCACAGTTTTTGACGATTCTCCACATCGGGGCCGGTTAACAAAATGGGGACACACCATATTAACGTATGACTGTCGATAAACGGCACCAAGACAGCGGAATGGGGACACATCTCTACTTCTGGAATTTCTTTAGGGCCGAGATATGTCCCCGATGGAATGGCGGGGTAAATCCCGCCCTCGTATATACTACATAGGATACACGAATTCCCACGACTCACATCCCATGCCTCAAATCAGGCTTCCACGGGGTCTGGCGAGCCCGGCATCCCGGGTCTGCCGGGGCTTGGCCCGCCCCTGCCGGACGCTCCTCCCGGCGGTCCCCCGGGGGGCGCCAGGTGGGCATAGCGCTTGTACTCCGCAGCTCTCTGGATTTCAACCCGTTTCTTACTCAGAAAAAAAACAAAAGGCATAGCAATGACTACAATGATCGTGCTGACCAAAAAAGCGTCGGCAATGCCGGAGATCAGTGCTTCCCGCATTACCAGGGCGCTTAGCACGCCGGTCGCGCCCTGGGGGCTGTTGCCGGCCTGCGCAAGCAGGCCCTGCAGCTGCTGCATGGCGCCGGTGGCTGCCGGTGAGCTCCAACTTACAGAATCAGCGATCCAGGCGGCATGGTACTCCTGCCGGTGCAGCATCACGTAGGTCAGGAAGGCGATACCGAATGAAGCGGAAATCTGCCTTACCGTATTACCGAGAGCTGAGGCCCTGCCGATCAGAAAGTGCGGAATGGTGTTCATGCCGGCCGTGGTCAGAGGCATCATGCACAACCCCAGGCCCAGGGACCTTATCACCAGGATCAGCTGCAGTTCCCTGTAACTTATGTCATAGGTGATCGCGTGAAGCTGGTAGGTGGTGATGATAGTAACCGTCAACCCTACCAGACACAGGGGCAGGGCGCCGATTTTATCAAACAGCTTGCCGCTGACGGGCGCAATAATGCCCGATGCCATGGCTGCCGGCATCATCATCAGGCCTGTCTGCAGCGGGGTCAGGCCCTGGACATTCTGGACAAAAAGAGGCACCAGGAATATGGCGGAAAACAGTCCAATCGTGGCAATGCTGATACATACAAGACTGGCCGCGAAAGTTATATTTTTTAAAAGGCGGATATCCAGCATGGGGTGATCGGTGCTCAATTCCCAGATAACAAAAAGGCTCAGGGTAAAGCCGGCGAAGATGAATAGATTTACAATATATAATGAAGTCCAGCCCTTGTCCTGCCCTTCGCTGAGGGCCAGGAGCAGGGCGAAGCACCCGGCGATACTTAACACTATGCCGGGAAAGTCAGCTTTGAGGCCTGATTTCACAGGCGTTTCATCGAGTATGGCCATGGATAAAAAAACAGCCGCGATGCCTATGGGTATATTGATGGTAAAAATCCACTGCCAGCTGAAATTGTCCACCAGGTAGCCGCCCAGGGTCGGCCCGATAGAAGGGGCGAGCATGGCTGTAATACCCCATATCCCCAGGGCTGTGCCAATCTTGTCCCGCGGCACAATATAGTAGATCATGGCCATGCTTACCGGCATCATCATCCCGCCGCCAACTGCCTGTATTACCCTGGCCGCTACCAGGGAATTATTGCTCCAGGCCAGGGCGCACAGGGCCGAACCCGCGGTGAACGCGCCCAGTGCAATTATATATATTTTTTTGCCGCCGAACCGGTCGCTGAGGTAGCCGGTAACGGGTATCACCACACCGGAAGCAAGCATGTAACCGGTTAACACCCACTGGATCTGGTCGGCTGTAGAACCGAAAATAGCCATCATTCTCGGCAGGGCGACGTTGACAATACTGCCGTCAAGGATGGCCATGAAAGCGCCCAATATTAGAGTAAGCAGGGCCGCCATGGGGATCTTTCCCCCCGCTCCCGGCGGGCCGCCGCCAGGTGTTACCTGCCCGCGGGCTTCTCCAGCGCCGGAAGGCTGACTATGCGGGGACACTCCGCCCGGCCCCTGCCGCCCTTCTTCAAGCGGGCTGGCACTGGTTGGTTTTTTCAAAGCGATCCCCCTATTTTATATATATACGGACGATGGCGTTCATCCCGGGCAGCAGGCGCTGTCCCTGGTAGTTCCTTATGCTGATTTTAACGGGAATGCGCTGAACGACCTTGGTAAAGTTCCCGCCCGTGTTTTGCGAGGGCAGCAGTGAAAATGTCGAGGCCGTAGCCTCCCCGATGGAGTTAACCTGCCCGCTGAACTTAAACCCGGGGATGCTGTCTACAGTGAAATCCACATTTTGTCCCGGCTTTACCTTGTAAAGCTCGGTCTCCTCGATATTTGCAGTTATGTATAGGCTTTTCAGGTCGGCCACCATGACGATCGGGGAACCCGGTGTGCCGACTTCGCCGACATTGCCGATTTTTTTGATCACTGTCCCGGTAATGGGAGATTTAATAACAGAGAGATCCAGGTTCAAGCCTGACGTCAGCTGATAATCGACCTGGCGGGCGATAATCGCCCCTTCTTTAACATTGTCCCCTTCCGCCACGTTCATCTCAGATATCCGTCCGGAGATCTGCGGGCTTACCTTGACGATGGTCCCGTCTACCCGGGCGTCTTCCGTATCCACGTAATGGGTGCTGTTATACCAGTAGAATGAGGTCACGACGGCTAATGACAAAACCATCAGGGCCAGCACCAGGTATAGAATTTTTTTGTTTTTCATAATCTATCTCTCCATTCCCAGGCCTGGTTTAATCCTGAGTGACTTTCATTCCTTCGCTCAAAGTATCAGTACCGGCTGTCGCAACTGTCTCCCCTTCTGATAGGCCGGACTTGACGATCACGTATATGCCGTCGGACTGCCCGGCTGAGACACCGCGCCTGGCCGCCAGGCCTTTATCCAATACCCAGACAAAGCTTCCGTTTTCATCCTGCAGGAGAGCCTCAACCGGGATAATGATGCCTTCTTCATTGGCGGCGTTTAAAGTTACTTCCGCGAACATGCCCGGTTTGAGGATGTGCAGCGGATTCTTAATCATTATCTTTACCGGGTAGGCCTTGGTCGTGGGACTGGCCGCCTGGGCAATATTGGTGACAGTTCCGGTGAAAGGCTCCTGCCGCACCGAGCCCACCTTAACCTCAAGTTCCTGCCCCACCTGGATCATATTAACCTGGTCCTCGCTGACGTTAGCCTGGACCACCACTGTATCCAGGTTAACTATGGAGATTACCGGCACAGCAGGGCTGACCATCTCGCCGGGGTTGATGCTCTTTGATGTAATAACACCGCTGAAAGGAGCTCTTACAACGGTGTTGGCAAAATCAGCCCGGGCCTTTTTCAGCTGGGCTTCATACTGCCTGATTGTCTCGGGAATTGTCGCGTTGACCAGGATGTCCAGGGCGTTTTGGGCGCTCTCGTAAGATGCTTTGGCCTGCAGGTACTGCCTTTCACTCTGCTCAAACTGCTGTGCGGAAACAGCGCCGGAACTGAACAGCTGCCGGTATCTCTGGTAGTCCGCCTCGCAAGTCTTAAAAAGCGCTTCTGCGTTAGCCAGATTAAATTCCGCCAGGTTTTTCTGGACCGGCAAATCTGAACCCCTGGCTCTCTCCAGCTGCGCCGCGTTTAATTCCACTAAAGCCTCAAGGTCAGCCGCGTCGAGGCTTACCAGCAGATCCCCCGCGGCCACCTCGGAGCCCACGTCAACAGGAACGCTGGCCACCCTGCCGGCTGTTTTGGGCACCACGTTAGCGGAATTCAGCGCTTCCAGTTTGCCGCTCACCACTGTCCCGCCGGCCAGTCTGCCAAGCCGGGCCGGCGTTTTATTTATAGCCGCACCTTCTCCGTTACTTTTTGGGCCGCATCCGGCTAACGTGAAGGTAACCATTACCGTTACCAGCAGGCTGACCGCAACTATATAAAATTTTTTCAACCCCGGTCTCTCTCCTTTTGCCCGACTCATTTAATTAATTGGTTGCTGAATACAGCAGTAATTATGTACTGAATAAGATCCCTTACCTGTTTTTCTCTTCTGGTTTTAACGTGATCAGGACTTTTTCATATATCTCCAATAACTTTTCCAGGTCCTCATCGGACAGCTGTCCAAAATATTTGGCTGCCACCTGTTTCCTTCCTTCCATACATCTGGCCAGGATCTCCTTACCCTTTTGCGTGGCTTCAAGCCAGACCAGGCGGCGGTCCTGCTCATCACGGCTCCTGACCACCAGGCCGGCCTGCACCAGCCTGTCAACCAGGGCGGTTATGGCGCTTAAAGAAACAGAAAGTTTCTCCGCCACTTCGGATACAGTCAGCCTGCCCTTGGCGTTTATTTTCTGCAGGACAAAAAACTGGCTGCCGGTAATGCCGGAAACCATGTGCGCGTCAAACTCGACGTGCAGTTTCCGGCCTATTTCCATCAGGACTCCTTCCAGACGGGTAAAATATTCTTTTCTGTCTGTACGCTCCACCTCGTACCTCCTGCTAATGATTATGCATTTAAATGGTTCACTGGATTAAGTATATGTTTACAGTTTCAGGTTGTCAAGGATTGTCTTATGTTAATATAATTTCCCATAAAGTTATATAAACCCTTAAAAGTCGGTATATATAAATCTCGATTCCTGACCGGTGCCGAAGAGCACGGTCAAAATCACTACCAGGGTTATAAAAAGCGCTTTCAGGACATTAAAAACAATCGTTTTTCCCAAAAATATCACCACATTTACTATAGATTCAAAGTTTTAACAAGCGAAGCAAGAAACTGAAACGCTGTGTTTAAATCAGTGGCAAAGAAAACCCAGCCGATACAAACAAAATGAAATGTGATTGCTATAGAAATTACTTTAGTCAGCGGCGCCGGCAGCCTCTCGATGGTTGTTATCAGCCGGCCGCCCTTCTTCCTGTAGACCCTGTACAGGCTCATCCCCAGCCCGTGGTAGAGACCCCAAACAGCGAAGTTCCAGGCTGCCCCGTGCCAGAGGCCGCAAAGGGTCATGGCAATGATCAGGTTTCTCAGCGTGAAAAGCAGAGTACCCCTGTTGCCGCCCAGCGGGATATAAAGGTAGTCTTTGATCCAGCTGCTCAGGGACATGTGCCAGTTATTCCAGAAAGCGGATATATTCTGCTGCAGGTACGGCCTGTTGAAATTTTCCGGCACCTGGACGCCAAGGATTTTAGCGCTGCCGACGGCAATATCGGTGTAGCCGGAGAAATCAAAATATATTTTTACCGCGAAAGCGTACACCGCCACCCAGCAGTCGGCGCCGGTGGCGTTTAACGGGTTGGCAAGGGGCCCGGTGAAGTTAACCATGCTGTCGGCGATAATTACTTTTTTGCCCAGGCCGATCAGGATGCGGTACAATCCTTCACTCACGTACTCCACCCTGAAGCCGGCCGGATTGCGAATTTGCTCCAGAAAAGGCTGGTACCTCTTAATCGGGCCGGCTACCAGGGTAGGGAAGAAAAGCCCGAAAGCGGCATATTCGAGCAGGCTGCCCCTGGGGGAGGAGCCTTTATAGACCTCAGCCAGGTAGTGCACGAATTCAAAAACAAAAAAGGAAAGGCCGAGGGGGATCACGATATCCGGGACCTGGTAGGGGGCGCCAAATCTCAGCAGTATGATCAGGCCGTCAAAAGTCGATGCCAGCAGCTTGAGGTATTTAAAGTAGGCCAGGACCCCCAGGCAGAGCACAAGGGACAGCACAAAGACGTTTTTCACGGTAAAAAAACCATTTAGCGGCGCGTCTGCCCCGGCATCCTTCAACCTGTTTATAACAGCGCCAAGGCCGTATGTGGACAGGATCAGCGCGGTTATCAGCAATGTATGGGCGGGCAAATAATATGTGTAGAAGACCAGGCCTCCCGCCAGCAGCGCCGCCGTTCGGCCCCTGGGCGGCACAGCCCAGTAAACGATGAAGAAAACAGCCAGGAAAGCGCCGTAAATCCAAGTATTAAATATCATCGAACTCCCGCTCCTTCTATAACGGGCCGCAAATCCCGGCACAGCAGCCCGGCGGTGACGGCGTTGCCCCCATCAAGCATATGCATGGAATCATGAAAAAGGTCGGGAGAAACCGCTTCCTGGTAATTTAAGAACGCGATACCGCTGCCTTCCGCGGTCTCTTTGATTATACCGGTATTGTAACTGTATGAATCATAGTCAAGGAGCTTGTACTGCCCCAGCAGGCCGTGGTTCACCGGACTCATAAAAATTACGGCGGGTATGTTGTTTTCCTGCAGGTAACGGCACAGTTCCCGGTAATATTTGAAGTTTACATTATCTTTTTCTGAAATATTGAAAACGTTTTTCAGGTGGCCCCGGTCCTGATCGCTCCAGGGGAAACTGTACCAGACCTTGTACTTGTTTGCCGGCCGGTCCTTTTCCGAAAGAGGCTCTTCCTGCCGGGGTTCTTCTGACGGCTGTGTTATTCCGGGCGTTATGCCGTTCAGGGCCAGGTCTAGATAAACCTTTCCCCTGACCGAGGGCTGGCCGCCAAACAGGTACCTGTTCAGCTCCTGCCTGAAGCGGTAGACAGACCAGCGGCTGCTTATAAATTTTTGAATTTCTTTCTCAATATCAGAGCCAGCGACGTCTGCCTCGGCGGTCGTTGTTTGTGAAAGCGGCGGGGGAGTCAGGCCGGTGGGGACCTTAAGTTCTTTCTTCTCAGCTTCAGATAAACCGGGACCCCAAACTTTAAAATATAGGAGGGGTGTTTTGGTCATTTCATAGGAAAAGAAGGGGTAGGAGATGTTGACGACGACCATCTGGACCGCACCGGCCTCGTGCAGCTTTTTGACGGTCATGTAGAGGTCGGCGGGCCGGCCGCCCGGCAGCCCGAAGTTGAATACCCTGGCCGGCTTTAAATAGCTGCCGCGCAATTCGTCCTGCAAGTGGGCGGTAATTGTCTGTTCCCGTCCCGGGACACCGGCGCCCTGGACCACCGAATCGCCGACCACGGCGATTTTATACCCGCCCTGGCCTGCCACGTATTCCACGTACAGGTCGAGGACGTCGCTCTTTACGTGGGAGCCGTCCTCAAAGCGAAAGCTGCTGTCAAAACCCATCTGGTGGAAAACGTACCACAGGGCCAGGCTATTGGTTATGAAAAAAAATAGAACCAGGGAAACAATAAAAGTGATGCTCCCCACAGTTTTCTGCCGCATTTTCTATACCCCGGAAAATTTAGTACAAGGTGTTTTTCTTCGACAAAACCCGGGGCATACCCTTCTGGGAATTTTCTGGCAATGAAAAACACCCCGGTTATGGTGATACCGGGGTGCCAGAATGCTGACAAATATATTTTGCTAGTCCATGGTATGAATACTTAGCTGCGGCTCAAACCTAATATGAAAGCTTTCTGCGCTGCAGCGTCCCAGTAAACGTCATAGCCCAGGGCCTCGGCGATCCAGCGCAGGGGCAGCATGGTCCTGCCCGGGGCGACGATTTCAGGGGCGACATCCATCTGGACCTGTGTATTGTCCACATACATTATGTTACTGCCAATTACAAGCTTAACCACCCTGCCGTTTTTTCTGATTTCTACGCTCTGTTCGCCCTGATTCCAGATGATATCTTCGTCATCAACCCCCACGGCCACGGCCATGTAACGTACCGGCAGGTAGGTCCTGTCCCCCTTTATATACGGGGCCACGTCCATGGCGTTTTTAACGCCGTTAATTTCAAATTCGGCCCGGCCAACTGTAAACGCGGCGGCAGGGAACACGACTTTAGCCGCTGTCAGCTCCCCGGCCAGGCCGGCGCTGCCGCTGACCCTTACTTTTAAATCACCGGTTGTGCCGGCTTTCACAGTAACTCCCATGCCCTCAAGGGTTAGGTCCGCAGCTGCTGTGGACTCCCCGGTGAACTTAAATTCCGCGGTCCTGCCGTCGTCCCTGATGGAGCCGCTGATTTTAAGGCCGTTGGCGCTGTCCTCAGCAAGCTTGACCCATTTGGCGCCCTCCGGCAAGTTTAATTTCAATATTTCACCATTCTGCAGGCTCCCTTTGGCAGCCTCATTGATCACGAAGGCGCCAACCTTCTGGCCGGGTATGCCGGCATAGATGCCGGGGATATCGCTGCATGATATTGTACTGCCGATGCTGGCCTGCCCCGAAAAACCGGAGCTTCCCGGCGCGTCGATCCCTATCGATACATTGCCGCTATAGCCATCCGCCACAAATACCCTTTCCGCATACAGGTAAAAGTAACAGTCCTGGTAGGGGACCGGATCGGCAACCACCCTCACCCTGACATCCCTGTCGTTAAGCCTTGTCAGCTGCAGTACAGGTGTGGACTCTTTGAAAAGCCCGTTTTGATCGCCGGAATACCGGGCCGGGACCAGGAAATAATTCGACGTCCCGTACCGCACATAGTCGTCTTCAAATATTTTGGTGTTCCATTCCTCATTTGTCTGGTATGCCTCCGAGGCTACTGTCTCGTCTGAGCGAAGGGCGGCGGTGGTCCAGATAAAACCGTCTGGCAGGCGGAAAATGGCTGTGTCATCCTTCTGCAGCTCGCCACCGGTAAACTGCGCAAAAATCACACCCAGCTCGTTAACCTCGTTATCGCGCACTACAGGGACGGTCAACGGCTCGTAGGACGCCGCCTCCGCCCGGCCGGCGATAAAGGACGCCGCGATCATAAGAACCAGGATCGACATGATAACCGGAACTGCTTTGTTAATCCTCATAAAATTTCACCCCCAAATTAATATTAGGCAAACTCCTTTGCGCACCTCTCTAAAATAGAGCAAATTTATTAAATTTTACCTCAAAATGCTTATATAAATATTTTGGTTATATTAAATATTTATTAATTTAAAAGGGTGCTCTGCGCACCCTTCTGTCTTCACTATCAATTATTATTTAAGCTGAGTGCTGCCTGCTTAACCGGAGTAGGCCCAGGGCTTGCTGAAGGCCAGGGACAGCGCCTGGTGCTGTGTGGCTATGGTAATCAGCGACTGCCGGGCTGTTTTCAGGGCCAATTCCGCGTCCAGCACGTCCCCCTTGGTTACCATACCCACGTCATACTTGATGCGGGTGACCCTCAAGTTTTCTTCCGCGACCTTCACGCTTTCCAGCGCGCTGTCATACTGCTGTTCCAGCTGCAGGGCGCTGTAATAAATGCCGCGGACCATCGTGCGCAGTTGTTCCTCAGTCTGCGACACGGTCAACTCGGCCATTTCCACGTCTATTTTTCTTGTCTGGTACGGGTCCGTGCTGCTTGATCCGGCCAGGGTGTACAGCCTGCGGTTTATATTGGCGAGGTCCACCTGTTTTTCCATCAGCCAGACAGTGGGGCTCTTCGAAACGGCCCTTTCTACTTCACTTTCAAGGTTTGTTACCGCGAACTTTTCAAAAATGGGCTGGTCAACCAGCACCGGCCTGTCTTCCGGCCACAGGCCGACAGAAATGTTAAACTTCTGGTAAGCGTCCTCAAGTGATTTATTCGCCTGTTCCAGGCCCGCCCTGGCCGCTGCCAGCGCCGACCCCGCCCTGACATAACCCAGGTTATCCAGGATGCCTACCTGTTTGCTGACTACGGCTACCCGGTAGTCCCATTCCGCGTTTTGCAGCTGGGCTTCAGCGGTTTCCACCGCTTCAATCCCCTTGAGGATATTGTTGTAGGACTGGAGCGTCTGCATGAACAGTGAGTCCAGGTCGGCCGCATAGCTGCGCTGGCTCATCCCCAGGTTTATATCCGACGTTTTATAGGCTAAAAAATAACTCTTGGCTATGGCCGTGGTGGGGCCGGTCGGCGCGAAAAGCATTTTCAGCTGAGCGCTGTCTGCGACCAGTTCTCCCCTTTCGATTTTTAAAAGGTCATTCTTAATTGTCTCGCTCTGGGCCTTGGCCATATCCACCGCCTGCTGCAGGGTCAATTCCGGCGTGGCCGGCTCTTTGGCCAGGGCAGGCGCCGCCAGCAGAACAACAGCAAACAGCATTGCAGTTAAAATTAATAGATACTTTCGCACCATAGGTCACTCCTTAAATGGTGAGTTTTGTTAAGTTAGTTAATTATAAACTAGTTAAAGTATACTGCCCGGCGCACCGCCCGTCAAGATCTTTTCCATTAAATATTTCCATAATTACAACCTTGTGAAAAAAGAACCGGGTTCCCGCAGGAACCCGGTTCAGTTGACTTGCTAACTTACTGGACGGTAACGGTTTGGGTAATGGTTACAGTCTGGGTAGCCGCATCCCAGGCCACTTCGCAGCCGAGAGCCTGCGCAACCGCGCGGATCGGGAGCATTACACGGCCCGGATCTACGATTACGGGAACAGTATCCATAGCAAACGGTACGCCGTTGATAGTCATTGTGGTGCTGCCTACAACCAGCTTGACTATGCGGTCACCCTTAATCAGGATAACGCTCTGGTCAGCTTGGTTCCAGAAGATGTTGGCATCTGTAACGCCGGCGGCGTTAGCAGCAAACCGGATCGGCAGCATGGTGCGGCCGTTCGCATCGATGTACGGAGCCACGTCAGCAGTCATTGCCGCGCCGTTCACGGTGTAAGCAGTGCTGCCGATTGTGAACACGGTGGTGTACTTGGTTTCGCCAGGAGCAGGTGTTACAACCTTGGCTACCGCGAACTTGGCAGCGGAGTCGGAGTTGCTCCAGTCGCTGTAAGCGTCGGTTTTAACAGCCGCGTCGCCCTGGACTTTCAGGGTTACGTCGCCTTCAGCCACGGTCCGGTCGAGCTTCAGAACCGCGCCGCTGACGGTGATCGTGCTGGGCTCGGTGCTTTCGGATTCAATAGTGAAGGAGACCTGGTTGTCGCCGCCTGTGCGCCTTACGTTGCCGATTCTCAGGTCGCCAGCGGTAACTTCAACTTTCGGTGTTGCGGTGAATAACAGTCCGCCCGGCAGGTCGAGGGTTACAGTGCCGCCGTCCTTGTCGAAGCATTCCGCCGCAGCTTCAGTAATGGTGAATTCAGCGCCGGTCTGTCCGCCAAGACCGATAATCACGTTAGGAACGGTAACAGCCGCGCCGGTAATCGGGGCTTCAACCTTAGCCACCACGATTTCGCCGGAAAGGCCAGCGGAGCCACCCACGGTAACTACCAAGTCGCCGGTGACGCCAGCCTCGAGGGCCACTTCAACTTCTTCCAGGTCGATGGTAGCGGCATCGGATGATGGGACATCTACTTTAAACTTCGCCGTGCGCTTGTCGGTGCCGGTGAAACCGTCAAAGTTTAACTGCAGGCTTTCGTCTCTGTCAAAGTTGTCCATATCGTCCGGTTCGTCTGGGTCATTACTATTGTTGCTATCGTTTATAAGGAGATCGTAGTCATAAACCTGCTGCCATCTCGCGTTGGGAGGCAGGGTCAGGGTGACGGTGCGCCCTTCAACGAGAGTGTTACCGAGGTCTTCAGTGATCACGATGTCGCCGATTTCCTGCTCGTCAAATCCCGCGTATACAGTCGGTGTGTCTTTAGCCGAAGCAGTGGCTCCGAAATCACCGTATTTACCAACTTTCAGCGAGGATACATCGGCATCTGTTTTGCCGCTGACCTTGGCATTGATGTCACCGGTCTTGACTGCATCCTCATCGCTGACCGTAAATGAAAGTCCGGTAAGATCCCAGGCTGACGCCTGACTGGTTCCCTCGGCTTCATATTCATCGTCGGAATCATCGTCTGCTTCTAGTGCAACACCAAGGAACTCAATGTATAGTTCCTCATCATCAACATCGATGTCGATCCAGATGTCGTCGCCCCAGAGAGCTGTTAAAAGTTGTTCGCCTTCGTTAGATCCATCCCACTCGTAGCCGGCGGGGAGCTTAAACTTGAGGGACTCGCTGTTAACTTTCAGTGAGCCGGCGATCGACTCCTCAAGGCGCAGGTCAAAGTCAAAGTCGTCGTTGGATGTGTCGGTGCCGCTGGCGGCAAGCTCGACCATACCTTCCGATTCAACAGTCGCGTTGACTACAGTGCCTTTCGGGAAACCGGTGTTGGTCGGGCCGCTGAAGGTCACGGTGTTGTCGTCGGTTGTGCCTTCCTCAACGTCCACGTCACGCATATAGATGTAGAATACGAAATCGTTGGTAAGGGACTGGTCAGCATCCGCTGTGATCTGGACTTCATCGTTCTCATCCAGAACATTAATTTCCAGGTCAGTCAGGCCGTTTGGTGTGTCGTCGGAATCAATATAATCCGGAACATACACGCCGTTGGTTACAGTTGAATCGCTATAGCCTGTGCTGAATGCAGTGGCGAAATCATAACCTCCGGTGATCTTGAAGATAATTACGTCACCGTCTTCAATTGAACCAGCGTCCACGGTTACTTTGATGGTGCCCAGAGTCTGTCCTTCGGCGTCAACTACAACCGGGACGGTCAGGGCGTCGATGTCGCCGCCTGCGAGCGCCGGGGTTGCCAGCGGAACCAGCAGAACGAGAAGCATCGACATTGTTACGAGAATTGATATAACTTTTCTTTTAAGCTTCAATTTTTTCCCTCCTTGAAATATTTTTGAGACCTTTTGCCCCTGCCGGACATTTCCCGCAGGGTCAACTTGTAAAACCTACTTATCAACCCCCCTTATGTAATAGTAAAGATTTTTGCTGCTTTAAGGCTTCGGATACTGCTGCATCTATGGTTGCAGCCGTCAAATTCGGCAACAAGTAAGACATATTCTACACAAAGAGGTAATTTCCTGCCTCGGCAGACTATACCTTCCTTAGTTGCTACCTGATTAGTTAGACAACCATTGTGCTCCATAAGTTCCATCCCGGGGAAAATTTTTATTAATTAGCTTAATTAATTTTGCCCGTATCACAGGCTCGATTTTTTATGCTTTCATTATATATAGAAAGTCCAGCTTGCAGACAGAGTTCCTCATAGTGTTAAAGCCACCTGGCTCCTGTGTCCCGCGTCGATAAACAAATGCCTTTATTTTCATTTATTATAGAAAGGTTTTTTGCGGAGCTGCCAAAAACTTCTGCCGCATTGCACCCGGTAAAAGCGTGTGATATCATCTAATAAGCAAACTAAAGAATAACATTTTCGATAAAACACACCTTCAATTTCGCGTAACCCGGTCCGTATATAATGGAGAAAAAAGTTGCAAAGGCCCCCCTGAGCTGGAACTTTTATAGGCCGGCCTGTGTCTAACAGTAAAACGGGGGGTTTTCCGCATGTCAGGAGCTGCTTCCCGTGGAAGACACTGTGCTGCTTGTTAAAAGAGCGCAAAACAACGATATCGACGCCTTTGAAAGGCTTGTTCATATTTACCAGAACAAAGTCTACGCTCTATGCGTACACCTTGCCGGAAACGCCGCGGACGCCCAGGACCTGGCCCAGGAAGCCTTGATCAGGGCCTTCAGATCCCTGGGGAGTTTTCGCAACGAGGCTGATTTTGGCACCTGGCTGCACCGTATCACTGTAAATGTATGGTTGAATTTTCGCCGTAAAAACAGCGGCCGCGTGACGTTATCGCTGGATGACCCGTATGTTGGCGACAGCGGGAGCGAGGTGCGGCGCGAGGTGGCTAGTTCAGACGGTGACCCGCTCCTGGAGCTGGAAGAAAAGGAGTTCCGCGGCTTGGTGCGCGCGGCCCTGGACGATCTTTCCGGGGAGCACAGGGCAGTCCTGGTGTTACGGGAGATAGAAGGCTACAGCTACGAGGAAGTATCGCGGATGCTGGGCTGCTCGCTGGGTACGGTAAAATCGCGCCTGAGCCGGGCACGCGAGATGATGCGCCGCAGGATGATCGACCTGGCACGCAAGACCGGGGAAGGTTTGCCGGCAGAATGGGAAAGAAGGTGAGGGCATATGGACTGCAGAGAATTTAATGACATGATTTTGTCCCACCTGGACGGATCGCTCCGGAGTGACCAGTCTGCCCTGATGGAGGCCCATGCGGCCCAATGTGCCGCCTGCGCCTGCGAATTAGCTCTGCAATCAAGGCTCTCACTCACAATGAACCACATCGGCAAAGAAGAAATTACGGCCCCGCCTGAACTGGGGAGTTTGGTAATAAACAGCCTGAGGCCGGAGCGCCGCGGAGTCTTCGGCTGGATCCCCCCGTCCTGGCGGAAGTCGGTAGCGGCCGCAGCCGCGATACTGCTCCTGGCCGGAAGTTCGGCCGGCGTTACCGCCGGCCTGCAGATAGCCCGCCAGTGGCAAATGGTGGTCCTTGATCCGCCTGCAATCGTTATTGACAACAACAGCGGTGCTCCATCAGGCAGCGAGGGAATTGGAACCCAGGAAGGCATGCCGGACAAATACCAGGATCACAATAACAGTGGTACCTCCGATAACAGCCAGGAGTCAAGCGGTATTCCAACCGGTGGCGACGTCGGTAAAACTTTAGATGAGGGGGTACAATCCTCAGGTGCGACAGCCCTCCTGAGCAACAGCACGGTGATAACCAGCACTATTTTAAATGTTGACGTCGCCGACCTGACCGAGGCCAGGATTAAAGCGGTGGCTTTTGCCGCGGGATCATGGGCATCCACGCAGGTATATCCCGAACAAAACGGCGATCAAAAAATAGTGGTCCTGCGCCTGACAGTTGCCAGTGACCTGGCGCCCGGCCTTATCGAACAGCTTAGCGGCCTGGGCACCCTGACCGACAGGCAGGACGAAAGCCGGGATATTACAGCCCTGTATAACGAAACACAGGTCTACTGCAACGACCTGGAATCCAGAAGGAGCGTGACCAGCGACGCCGGTGAGCTGCAGGTTATTGATCAGCAGATTGCATCATACAGGCAGCAGTTGAACGCCTGGGAGGCGGAGGCCGGAAAGCGGGTAATCATGCTTTGGCTGGAAAGTTAATATTGCTGCGATGTTAAAGAAAAGCCGGGATACCGGCTTTTTTTAATTATGGCAGCTTATTTTAGCTCGCAGACAAATTATCATAATCTATTAGGCCTTTTGCCCCGGCTTTATTGAAGTGACAGTCTCTTGACGGAATTGGGCTCATATATTCTAGGTTTTTTTTCCTCTATTGTCAGTTGTAATATGTTATTATAGTAAAAAAACAGGGGGGTGGCAGCCGAATATAGCGTACTCAGCATCAGCTGCTGCTTAATTAACCCCGAGAAAGGATGACAGGTATTGAAAAACAGTAAAGCGTTTGTTTTAATTTTTACACTGGCAGCCCTAATAATTATGTGCGCGCCCGCTTTTGCCGGCCCCACCACACTGCATGAACTGCCGAAAACAATTACTTTCGACGAGGCGGGGTTCCGCCTGGAAGCGCCGGCCAATATCAGCGACCGGGCTGTTTATGCGACCGTGGATGCTCTGGACTACAAGAAAATAGTGCCGGACGACGACTATTTCGTGGTCAGCGCGGTTAATATCACCATGCTGAGTCCCGAGAGAATAGACATGAAAAATCTTTCCAAGCCGGTGCGGCAGGTTTTTTC
>CAZPXL010000015.1:8898-18131 GCA_964591005.1 uncultured Eubacteriales bacterium | reverse complement strand
ACATCAGAATATGCTTTTTCCACTACAAGATTATTTTCTTCAAACTCTTTTTTCAGAGATTCTAAAGTGAAGCACTGCAGCCAGTTATACACAACACGTGTACGGTTCTTTTCTATAATTGTATATTTGTCAAGTGTGACTTTTATATTGTCATATTTATAGTTGTTAATAAAACAATAATAATCTTCAGGTGACCAAAAACCGTCCATATGATTGAATTCATATGTGAATGTTTCACTTTTTTGATTATAATAATTCAACGAGTAAACATCCAGAAGGACTTTGCCATTTGGTTTCAGCATGTACTTGAATTTTTCCAGCATGATCTTCCTTTGATTGGGGCTTAATGCAGAATAGTCACACATAATTATCGTAATAAGGTCGAATTTCTTATCTGCTTCAAAATCCAGGTAATTTTTGGCAATATAATTAACATTCAAGTTATTATTGTATGCGGTTTTCCTGGCGTACTCAAGAGATCTTTTAGAAAAATCAACCCCTGTAACATTAATCCCTTTTTGTGCGAACCTGTTCGTATAAAGCCCCGGCCCACAACCTAAATCCAATAAATCTGAGCTGGAATTCAATCCAAAATAATCCACCATCCATGATACAGACTGATTAATAAAATTTACACTCCTCGAAGAAGCATTAATTAATTGATCAAGATGGAACTCCAGCATTTTCTTTGAAGTATGCTCATCTGTCCATAAATCTTCCGCAGTGTAATATTGAAAGGGTTCTGGTTTTGTGTTAATTTTGCATAATTCATTGAACATATATTATACTCCTCAAAAACTAAAATTCTTCCCATTGACTCTTCTATACCGGAATCACTAGGTACGTCCCCCTGATTTCCTGCTGAAGTCATAGGCCTCATGGAGCCATCCCCGCACATCCTCATCAAGATCAGCTTCGTTTTCAATTATTACATGGTGCGTCCAGCGGCCGGGATATGGTTCAACCGCCTGCGCGACCCGGTCATGTTCAATGTGTCTCCCTAGGCCGAAAGTAAGGACAATGCTGTTTTCAGGACGTTTTTTATCCCACGGCCGGGGAAGCCACACCCACGCGAACTTGGTCTCAGTCCCGAAGGATATTTGACTTTTCATGGCTTCAATTTTAACAGGGCCTAATGATTCTATGAATTCACGAACAGAGTGAAACAAAGCCAAAGACTCCGCCCGGCCCGCAAACAGACCTTCAACCGTCCAATTGCCCGGTGACTTCATCGCTGCCGCTCCCCAGTTTTTATTATGCTAATTTTGGATGGACTCCATAAGCGGTAAAAAATACTTTGCCTCACGCGTTATATACAGTTTGTACCACGACTCGAGTGTTTGCGGCAAATACTTTTACATCAAATTTCCTACATAGCCTGCCATTTTCTCCAATCTTCAGGGATCTCAGCGAAAGTGACATCAAAATAACAGCGTATCAACGCCCGGTAAAACTTGGTAGATCCCCCACGCCCATCACGGGATTTAATGTGTTGAAAGAAAAAAAGAAGACCGTCCCCATACTGCTAAAAAGGACAGTCCCCATGCCTCCCCTGGTTAAACATTGTAACTGGCCTTAATTATGTCAAAAGCTTCACCAGCGGATTTTATTTCACTAATCTTACCTTTTACCATAGCGTAAAAACTATCCCCTAACAGGCTCGCTTCCCAGGGATCATGGGTAACATATAGAGCGGGTATCCCCATATCCTTCAGCACTTTTTTAAACTCGGGAAGCAGTTTTTCCTTGACCGCAACGTCAATATCGCTCAGCGGCTCGTCCAGAAGCATCACCTTGGGCTGTGAGACGAGTGCCCTGACCAGTGAAACCCTGCTCTTATAACCCCCGCTCAGTTCGCGCGGTTTTTTAGTCAGTATTTCCTTTATATCCAGCATTTCAACGTATCTTTCAAGTATTTTTTCAGAGCCTCTTCCGTTTTTCAGGCAGTACCTCATGTTTTCCAGGGCATTCAGGTTGTTGAAAAGGGCCGGGTGCTGAGGCACATAACCTATATTTCTTTCTTCCGGGTCAAAACCGGTAACATCCTGCCCGTCAATAGATACTGAACCGGAATCAGGCTTAACTATTCCCGCGATAACTTTAAGCAAAGTAGACTTGCCGCTGCCGTTCAAGCCAATAATGACGCATATTTCCGGACCTATTTCCAGCGAAACCTGGTTCAATACATGTTGCTTGTTATATTTTTTACACAGTTTCTCAACTTTGAGCATAACGAAGTCTCCTTAAGCCCAGGATGGACACTATCAGCAGTGAGAGTATTACACAGAAAGCGCTGGCCGTAACCGCCATTTCCAGCTCTCCCTCTTCCACTTTGGTAAAAACGTATGAAGCCAGAACCTGGGTTCTCCCCGGCACGTTGCCGCCAAACATGATCACAGCGGCAAACTCGCTTAAGGAGCGTGAAAATGCCAGGACAAACCCGGAAAACAGCGCTTCCCCCAGGTTGGGCAATGCGATCCTTAAATAGGCCTTTGTAGGTGTATCTCCCAGGGTCCTGGCCACATCTATTACTTCTTTTTCTATTTTTTCCACGCCGGAGGCCAGGGTGCGGGCCGCCAGCGGGTAGGAAACGAAAAACATGGCCATAATCAGGGCAATGATAGTAAAAGCCAGGCCGGTGTTGCTTACAAAACCAAAAGCATTTCTACCAAATGCCAAAAGCAGGGCCAAGCCGGCAACCGTATGGGGAAGAGCGATGGGCAAATCGTTCATAAGATTGGCGACTTTATAAATTAACGTATTCCTTTGAAAGAGGTGAAGGTAGCCAAACCCGATCGCCAGAAGCAGCCCCACAGCGGCAGCAAATGCTGCCGCTATGATGGTGTTTTTGACACTGTCCCAGAAGAGGGGATCTGCCAGAGTCCGTGCAATACCGTTCGAGTCCAGGCGCAAGAGTAAAGCAACCAGTGGATATATGACTAAAAGCAAAAATAACGGTGTAAATATAACTGCAATTATATTTTTATTCATACTTGACCCAGCCGTACTTGGTGAATTCATCAGCATGTTTAGACGCGAAATTTAAGAACTCCCGGGCCAGATTTTCATTGCCGCCCTTAATAACTGCTGCGCCGAATATTATTTCTCCGGTATATTTATCGTCAATAACTTCGATCACTTCCAGCTCATTAGCCTTTGCTACGCTTGAATAAATCAGCCCGGCGTCCAGCTCGTCGGTTTTAACCATTATGGCTAACTGGTTAACCGTGGACGGCCTCGCTTTGATGGTTCCAGCAGCTGTTATTTTGTCCCAAAGCCCCAGTTCTTTTAATGCTTTTTCCGCATAAACTCCGACAGGCGCTTTAGGATCACACACTCCTAAAACAACGTCTTTATTAGCCAGATCATTCACAGATTTCACTTTTTCCTTGCCTTTTGGAGAGACTACCAGGACTTCGTTGTCCTTTAAGAACTTTTTACCCTCGACCATTTTTTGATCGGTCTCAAGTTTTTCAATATATAACCAGTCTGCACTGTAATAAAGATCGCAGGGCTGCCCCTCTTTTATCTGTGTGTAAAGCCCCCCCGAAGGACCGTAGTTCGGTATTACTTCATTGCCTGTTTCCTGCTTGAATTTTTCAATTACAACATCCATCGGCTGTTTTAAGCCAGCCGCCACATATAGATTTAATTCCCCTTTTTCTTTTTCCGCGGGCTGACTGCCGCCGCATCCGGATGAAATAAGGGCAAGCCCGGCGAATAAACTCATCAAGACCATAAGACACAAAATTTTTCTTTTCAATTTGCTCTCCCCCTTTAACATATAGCACTCTTAAGATTTGGAAATATATATCTTTTTATAAAAAACAAACAGAAACCATGTACCACCTCCCAAAACAGCAAATAACACATTTGCACAGGTTCTCCGTTGAAATAAGAACCTTCGCAAAAAATCCCTTCAGTTCGCGAAAACGAAATGAAGGGAAACTCCTTGCAATCTTCCTTTCCGCATTGGGAGGCATACCGGTTTCCCTGTATACCCTATCGGTTCAGTACCACGACTTCGTGTCGGCAGGTCACTGAACTCGGAAGTTGTTATTTTATTGACTTATGTTCATATTTCTATCTATGTATTTGTTTTCCTTCTTTTTTTGTAAAATTCGACATATAATTTATATTCAAGAAATATCCCATAACCTTAGGGAATTCTCAAAGCAATAAGCACTCTCTTAACAATGGTCAGCTTAGTTTTTAGTATCAATAGATTTGACTCCCATCATCAGGTATGCCGAATCTACACTGCCGTTGCCGTTGTAGTGTTTAACTCCCATTTCTTTTTTCCGCATTCCGGAATGGTGTCTAACAGTCCGCGCATTTACATATTAAAATCAGGGATTAGCACAATCCTCTGCATCAAGCCGCCTTGGTGCGCTTCTTCGTAAGCTTCTTTGATCAGACTCATCGGCATGGTCCTGATAAACGGCTCGATCTGGATCATGCCGCTGAGCACCATTTTCAAAACATCAGGGTAGTATTTCGGCAGGCAGGCCCAGGTGCCGATTATTTCAGCTTCCAGGGTCATCAACCGGGATAAGGAGAACTCATTTTTATGGATCCCGGAACCCGCGATCACTAATTTGCCGATGAAGGGCAACAGTTCCAGTGCTATTTCCTGCCCCGTCACGGTGCCCGTCCACTCGAAAATTTTCCATCCATAGTGTGAAGGCAGTCCCTTGTTCCGGCAATAGGCGTAGAACTCGTCGCGCACATCCTTAGGCGCCCTGTCACGGCTGCTAATAACATGGGTTGCACCAAATTTCAGGGCTCTCTGGAGCTTCTCCTGGTTGCGGGCGATAGCGATAATCTCTTTAGCGCCCATGGCCGCGCAGACCTGCGTGGCATAGACCCCCGCGCCCCCCGTGGCGCCCACGATAATTACCATGTCTCCCGGTTTTACATCTGCTCTTTTAGCCGCCTGGTAAGTAGAAGCAACTGCGTCGGCAACCACTGCCAGGTGAGAAAGCGCTATTCCCCTCTTTTCATCAATATAGCACAGGTCTGCCGAAGGCACGACAATATGGCTGGAGTTGCCGCCATAGATACCCATACTGTAACCTGGTATTTTTGCCGCCAGGCATCGGTTTCCCCTCCCGGATTTGCATATGGGGCAGTCGTTGCATGGCATAGCGGGAGGAATGATGACCTCTTTGCCAACAAGCGCGGCATCACCGTCGACAATAGTACCGCTGATTTCATGCCCCAATGTCCGTGGCGTAACCGCAAACGTCGGCACTACACCATAGAATACATTGTGGTCCATACTGCAGATACCGCAGCCCGCTATTTCAACAAGCACCTCGCCCGGTTTAAGCCTGGGAACGTCAATTGTAGCTCTCTCCATCCTGCCGGGTGCGGCCATCTGCCAGGTCTCGATTTTGCCTGGTATCTTTTTTATCAGACTCACTCCTCTAAGTCCATCGGTTCTATAATACTGGCTTCTCAAATGTTATGACCAAGCTAGCTATCTCTTTTTTGTAAATGCCTTATTGAATTCCCTATATTCTTGACATCATTAGGCTCAAGTTTAATTTTAAATGCTTTCTTGCCCTCTCTCTCCAGAACTAGTGTATTTAATAAGATTTGATAATCTACTATTTCAATTTTAGGCAAAAAGAACGGAATAATTGGGACAGAAACACCTTTTAAGCCTATATAAATTTTTGAGGTCAAAAACAGGACTAAGAAACATAACGTTCCCAATAAATTTGATACTAAACCGTGTAATGAAAAGTCTGATATATAGCCCTGGTAGTGAAATGCAAAATAAAACCCTTTAACTCCTAAATACAGAGTAAATAAGCAAATAATCAAATAAAAGTACCTAAACCTTGATAATGACGCTGTTCCGATTATTTCCCCGACCATCCTCCTTCTCACATAAAATATAATAATCACAATCAAACATATAACTCCTAGTATAATTTGACTACTATAATTTAAATCCATATCCATTTTGCACTCCTTCGAACTTCCTTTTCACCTCATATATATGACATAAAAACGCGCGCGTGAGTTGTATACTTCTGTCTTTTGCGTCAAATTTCCTACATAGCATTGTCATTTTTTCCAATATACTGCACGGGAAAGTCACGGGTAGGTTAGTAGGTCAGGTACGGTGGAAGTATCGGACATCTGTGGGGAGTATGGTATTTTTATAATGATTTACCGGCCTGCTCAATAGTTTTAATCCTATCAAGTGCGGGCGGGTGGCTGTAGCTGAACCACTTCACAAAGGGAGCCGGGGCCACGTCGGAGAGGTTGCCGGCGGCCAGGTCAATCTCCAGGCGCACAGCGGCCGGGACGTCCCCGGTAAGTGCCACCGAGGTCCGGTCGGCTTCAGTTTCCATACGCCGCGATATATGGTTCTGCAGGGGGCTGCCGGCAAAAGAAGCGATTAAAAAGAACAGCATAATCACCGCCCAGGTAACCGGGCTGCGCGTCAAATTCGGAACGGTCGACCGCAGCAGTAAAAACATAAGGTACCAGAGGATAAAGTTGCCCATTATCCCCAGGGCCAGACCCTGAATTATGTGCCCTTTCAGCCAGTGCGCCATTTCGTGGGCCACCACCGCTTGCACCTCGTCCAGCGGGTATGCTGCTAACAGGGTGTCATACAACACGATGCGTTTAGTGCTCCCCAAACCTGCGTAATAGGCGTTGGTCCTGGTGGTGCGGCTGCTGGCATCCATGATCAGTACTTCGTCCACGGGAAGCCCGGCTTTTCCGGCCAAATCCCGGACCATGGAAGTTACTGCGGGGTCTGTGGCGGGTGTAAAGCGGTTGAACAGGGGGGAAACCGCCACCGGCCAGATAAAAGTCTGCACAATAATCCAGACTGAAAGAAAAGCGGCGGCAGCCAGCCACCAGGCGTTGGGCCAGCGGCTCATGAACCCGAAAAGAATAAAAACCCCGGCGGCTGACAGAACCAGGCTTATCGCGCTTTCTTTAATATAATCCCCCCACCAGGACCCCATGGTCTGGGTGGAAAAGCCCCACCAGTGCTGCCAAAAATAGCTGCTGAAAAGCGTAAAGGGGAGGTTGATCAGCTGCAGGGAAAACCAGAGTACCAGGAAAAACAGCAAAAGGCCGGTCCAGAAACCGCCACCCACTGTTTGCTCCAACCAGCGGGATAGCGCGGCAGCCCGGCCGGTGAAAATAAACCAGACCAGGAAAGCGACCTGGGCGAAAACGGACAAAATATAGTTCACGCGAATAGACCTGCTGTACTGCCGCCCGCGTTCAACCTGCTCCGCGCTGAAATAAAGAAAGGTATCGGGAGCGGCTCTGCCGGGAAAAAGGGTAAACCATATGTACATCAAGCCAAGCACGCCAACACCAGCAATTAAGATTAGCCAGATAATATTGAAACGAGGCTGCATTTTACCCTCCGCAAATTTTAATTTGTCACAGTTAGATAAGTGGAAAGGAAATTTTGACTGTGTCAAGGGGACGGTTCTTTTGCTTCCCCGACATGGACGCTTCCCTCACACCGGGAAGCTAAAGAACCGTCCCCACTGCTTCCCCTAACAAAATGAAACAAAAAGAACGTCCCCTTGTCTCACTTAAAGAGGAGCCGGCCCAGCCAGGGCCTGTTGATCTTGACGGCCTTCTGCGGGCAAAGTTCCTGGCAGCAAAAACAGCGGATACATTTGTCCAGGTCCGGCGAGGGTATTTTTTTATCCATGCTGATAGCTCCGGCCGGACAGATCCGGGAGCATTCACCGCAACCTATGCAAATTTCCTGGGAAAACCCGGGGTAGGGACGAAGCCGCCTGTTGACCGAGGTGGTTAGCCATTCAGGCAAACCGCGCGAATTGGCCTTTAACAGGTCGAAATCCCTGGCTTTAGGCGGCAGGCGAAAGCGCAGCCTGGGCAGGGAAACCGGCTCTCCCAGCAGGCGGACATCAGATATTTTACCGCTGATATAACCTCTTTCAATTGAAACGGCGATGGTGGGTACTTCTTCAGGCTTGATTCCTACCAGGGCGGCGGCGACCAGGTCCAACGTGAAAGGGCAGGCGCTGGCAAGGAGCAGGCCGATGGCAACAGGCTCGCCCCCTGAAGGTCCTTCCCCTTCCATTCCGACCACCGCGTCCATGATGTGCAGGCGCGGCGACACAGCCCTGGCAACGTCAACCAACATGGCTGAGAATTCTTCCGCTTTGGGCATCCTGAAATGGTATTCCGCCTTTTTCAAGCCGGGAATTACCCCAAACAGGTTCTTAACCGCACCGGTCATCCTCGTTAAGCCGTGCGTCTTCAGCTTGCTTATTGAAACAACCCCGTCCGCCCGGGCTATTTCCTCCAAAACAGTAACCCCGGCCAGGATACCTCCCGCGGGGACTTTTACTGTTGTTTCCGCCGTATTAAAATTAAGGGCGGCCCCGCTGCGCTCCGCCGCTCCAACCAGGCCGCACCCCTTGTAGACCCACTGCAGGATGCGGGTGTTAAAAGGCCCGCCCGGGCTTTCCGCAATTACAGCCCTGCCGCCGGCGCCTATGACTGAACGGGCAGCCGCCTCAATGACCGAGGGATGGGTTGTTACCGCCTCATCAGGGCTTTTCTTCATCAACAGGTTGGGTTTGATCACGATGTTTTCTCCGGACCTGACAAAGTTCTCCCATCCCCCGAGAAGCCCTACCAGCCTGTTTAAGGCATCTTGTACTGTTTTCGGGTCGTAGCCGGAGCACTCGACAATGGCAACGTCCTGATTAGGGCTTGTATCCCTCTCAAACTGCATGGTCTCTCCTGTTTTAGTGTTTTATTTCTACACCGCCCATTACCGCGGTGCAGCGCAGGATAAGCTTTGTGCTGCTTTCAGGCTCACCCCTGTATTCCGACTTCCTGCTGGCGATAATACCGCCGCTGTCTTCGTTGAAAAATTTTACGCCGCCCAGCACGGCAGTACCCTCGTAATCAACCGTGAGTCCCGGCGGCACTATAATTTCAATGCCGCCCATGACGGCCGTGGCATTTAACCGGACCTCCCCCTCCGGGACCTCAGCGGCGTTTAAATCCATCTTGACGCCGCCCATTAGGGCAAAAAAACTGCCGTCCTCCAGTTTCCATCCTTTTTGCTTCAGCTCAATCCCGCTCATGACAGCCCAGTGGACACCGCCCGAACCGGACACGCCCCTTAATAAGCCCCAGCCGATTAGTATTATTATCACCGGCCAGAACAAACTCCAGAAGAAAGAAAAGTCTAATTCATA